>JAKDSA010000130.1 GCA_030457025.1 Brevibacterium sp.
TCTCAATCGCCTCGTCGTCGATGTCGAGGTGCGTGACCCAGCGCTGGCCCCCGTGCCCGCCACCGGTGATGATGCCGCGCTCGGCGAGGAACGAGGTGAAGGCCTTCATATCGACGTCGTCCGGAGACAGGAAGACCATGTTCGTCCGCGCCTGGCCGGCCCCGAGCTCGGGAAACTCTCGGAAGACCTCAGACAGCCGGGTCGCCCGATCATGGTCCTCACGCAGCCGGCTCACATTGTGCTCGAGAGCGTAGATGCCTGCAGCGGCGAGCACTCCGGTCTGGCGCATTCCACCGCCGAGAGTCTTGCGGATGCGCTTGGCACGTGCGACGAGCTCCTTCGAACCGGCGAGCAGCGCGCCGACCGGAGCGCCCAGGCTCTTCGACAGGCACAGTGACACTGAGTCGAACCTGCCCGTGATCGACGACGGTTCAGCCCCGACTGCCACGGCCGCGTTCATGATCCGCGCCCCGTCGAGGTGGGTCGCCAGACCACGGCTGTGAGCCAGTTCGGTCGCATCCCGCACATAGTCCTCGGGCAGGGGACGACCGTTGTACGTGTTCTCCACCGTCAGCAGCCTGGTGATCGGGTTGTGGAAGTCATCGGGTTTGATCGCCGAGGTGATCGCCTCGAGGTCGATGATGCCGTCGGGTTCGTTGGGCAATGGCTGCGGTTGGATCGATCCCAGCACCGCGGCTCCCCCGCCCTCGTCGCGGTAGGCGTGTGCGGTCTGGCCGACGATGTATTCGTCTCCGCGGCCGCAGTGGGCCATGATGCCGGCGAGGTTGGCCTGCGTGGCGGAGGGGAAGAACAGTCCCGCCTCTTGGCCGAGGAGTTCGGCGGTCATCGACTCGAGCCGGTTGGTCGTCGGGTCTTCGTCGTAGACGGCATCGCCCACCTCGGCGTCGGCCATGGCCCTGCGCATTCCCTCGCTGGGTGTGGTGACGGTGTCGGAGCGGAAATCGATTCGCGCAGTCAACAGGTGGTCCTTTCGATCAGGGTTGTGCACTCGGCCTGGCTCGGCCGCGTTCTCAGCTCTCTGCGGTCCGTGGGCGGGCGACAGGGTGGTTGCTGGCGATCGAAATGCGGTTGAACGCGTTGATCAGCGTCACGGTCCATTCGACTGCCGAGATCTGGTCGGCGCTGAGGTATTCGCCGGCTTCGGCGGCGATCGCATCCCGGTCGGCGGCCTTGTCGATGACGGTCAGCGTCTCCGCCAGCAGCAGAGCCGAACGTTCCTGATCGTCGAAGATCTCGGCCTCACGCCAGGTGGGCAGGAGGTCGAGCTTGAGTTCCTCGACCCCGGCCTTCCGCGAAGCTGCTGCGGCCTGGATCATGGGCTTGTAGACCTCGGGGTGGACCTTGTCGATGTAGGGGCGATTGACGTTGGCGCGTGACACTCTTCAGGCCTCCCGTTTGACGAGATCGATGTCGGCACCGGTGGCCTTGCGGAATCGTCCGCCTTGGGCCAGGTAGTCATCACCGGTATCGGCGAGCTTCTTCACGAACAGCGGGCACACGGGCACCACTGTCACCCCCTGCTCACGACTGCCTTCCAACGATTGAGCGATCAGCACCTTCGAGAGTCCACGACCGCCGAATGCATCATCAACCTCGGTGTGATGGAAGATCCGCGCTCCATCAGGCCCGGTGATGTAGAAGGCACGGCCGGCGTCAGTGCCTGAGGCGTCCATGATGACGTAGGCGCCGCGGGCTTCGTCGAGGTCGACGGTGACGGCCTCGCCGGTCTTGTCGGTCAGTGCTTCGCTCATTGTTGAGTCTCCTTGTTCTGCGGGCTCTCAGTCTTCGAGGTGGCCTCAGGGTCGGCGTGAACGTGGGGCGGCGGATTCCTCCGCGCTTTGATGCGGACGTCGGGCAACCTCGGCGCGGGAAGCCTGGACAGCCCGTCGGCGTTCTGCCCGGGACCGCCCTTGCCGACGTACCCGTCGACGACCCCGAAACGCTCGCCTTCTGCCTGCCATTCCTCACGGTAGGCGGCGATCTCCTCATGGGTGCGGCCGATGAAGTTCCACCACATGAGGATCTCTTCGTCGAAGGGTGCGCCGCCGATGAGGACGATGCGGGCGTCGGTCTCGGCGCGGTTGGTGATGCGCATCTCGGACAGGCCCACGCCGGTGTAGCCGAGGGCATTCGCGGGCAGGGGAACGTCTTCGACGGTGATGTCGCCGGAATCGACGAGGACTCCGTGTTCGAAGCCCGCATTGACGGGCAGGTCGACGGCGGCTCCCGGACGCAGGCGCACCTCGGCGCCCATGAGCGGGGAATATGTGTTCACGGGTGAGCGCGTTCCCCACAGCTCGCCGAGGAAGACGAGCATCTCGCCACCGTCGAAGGAAGCGACCTCTGGGGCGAAGTGCTCGAAGTCTCGGGACTCTCGATGTCGCACGGAATCGGGCAGCGCCAACCACAGTTGGACTCCGTGCAGCGCCGTCGTGTCCTCCGTCGAGACCTCGGAATGGCAGATGCCGCGACCCGAGGTCATGAGGTTGACCTCCCCGGGCAGGACCAGACCGGTGTTTCCACCGGAGTCGACGTGCTCGACGGCGCCCGCGAAGAGCCAGCTGACCGTCTGCAGACCTGTGTGCGGGTGCGGGGCGACGTCCATGCCGCCCGAGGTCGAGACATCATCGGGCCCGTAGTGGTCGACGAAGCACCAGGGGCCGATGAGGGAACGCTGTCGCTGCGGCAGGGTGCGGCGCACGCTCATGGCACGCGGTCCACCCAGGGGAACGTCGCGGGCAGTGAGGATCTCGACCGGTGCCCTGCCTTCCTGGGCGCATTCGGGTCCCGGCAGCCCTCCGGGGCCGCAGACGATCTCCGTCGGTTTCGTCTCCACATTGCTCATGTCTGCCGTCCCTTCACACTGCGACCTCAAAGCCAGTGTAGGCCGCGCTGGACGATCTCGGGGTCGCAGCCTCTCAGATCTCTCTCCACGCAAGTCTGTCCTGCCGCTTGGCCATCACCATCGTGATGGCCAAGGCAGCGACCGCCACGACGGCGCCGATGAGGTCGAAGATGTAGCTCGGGGTGACGAGGCCGATCGCGCCGATGACGAGGAGACCCCGCAGCCAGGGCGGCAGCGGAACGAAGAGCTGCCCTTCCGCAGCTACGGCGATGAGACAGACACCGATGAGCAGGATAACCGTGGCTCGGGCCGTGTCCCACAGTGTGCCGTCGAGCATGAGCAGTTCGGGCTGATAGACAAAGACGAAGGGCACGATCAGTCCGCCGAGGGCCAGACGCATCGCCAGGAATCCTGTGCGCATCGGGCTGCCGCCGGAGAGTCCGGCCGCGGCGAAGGCCGCGAGCGCAACGGGCGGCGTGATGTTGGCGAAGAGCCCGAAGTAGAACACGAACAGGTGTGCAGCCAGGGCAGGAACCTCGAGCTGGACCAGAGCCGGAGCCGCCATCGTGGACACGATGATGTATGCGGGGATGCTCGGCAGCCCCATGCCCAGGATGATGCAGGCGACCGCCGTCATCAGCAGCGTCGGCAGCAGGAAGCCGCCGCCGATGGTCACGATCGTCCCGGCCAGTTTCACGCCGAAGCCGGTCTGGGTGGCCACACCGACGATGATGCCCACACAGGCACAGGCCACCGCCACGGAGACTGCGGTGAGCGCGCCGTCTCGCAGGGCGTGGACGATGTCCAGCATCGACATCCGGGTCGTCTTGCGCACCATCGCTGCGGCCACCGTCACGAAGATCGTGGTCACCGCGGCGAAGAGGATCGTCGTTCCGGAGAAGAAGAGCATGTAGAGCAGGAACAGCAGCGGCAGCAGCAGATGCCCGCGTGCCTTCATCACCTCCATCACCGCCGGCAGGTTCTCGCGGCTGATGCCGCTGAGGCCCTGGCTGGTCGCACGCAGGTGGACCTGGATGAGGATCGCCAAGTAGTAGAGCACGGCGGGAATGATGGCGACGAGGACGATCTGAGTGTAGGGGATGCCGAGTGTCTCGGACATGATGAAGGCCGCCGCACCCATGATCGGCGGCATGATCTGACCACCCACCGAGGCGGCCGATTCCACTGCCCCGGCGAAGTTGCGGTGATACCCCACCCGCTTCATCATCGGAATGGTGAATGCGCCGGTGGTGACGACGTTGGCGATCGCCGAACCGTTGATCGAGCCGAGGAAGCCCGATGCGAGGACCGCGACCTTCGCGGGACCTCCACGCGCCTGCCCGGCCAGGGCCATCGCGATGTCGTTGAAGAACTGGCCCATTCCCGATTTCTGCAGGATGGCACCGAACAGGATGAAGAGGAAGATGTAGGTCGAGGACACTCCGATCGCCGTTGAGAAGATTCCCTCGGTCGACTCGTACATGAACGTGACGATCTGGTCGAGGTCATAGCCGCGGTGCCGGAAGAGTCCGGGCATCGATCGCCCGTAGTAGTCGTAGACGATGAAGAGCACGGCCAGGATCGGCAGCACCGGCCCGGTGACCCGGCGTGCGGCCTCGAGCACGAGGAGCAGGCACAGCGAGGAGAACACGACATCGATGGGGTCGAAGCGTCCGCCGCTGACGGTCAGCTTCTCGAATACGACAGCGAGATAGACCACGATGGCGATCGAGCCGGCGATGAACAGCCAGTCGTACCAGGGCGGGGTTCTGCGCTTCTCGCCGAGGCGGAAGCGCTGCACAGCGAAGCAGAGCACGAGGATCGCTCCCACGTGGATGGCACGGTGGACGAGCGTCGGAGGACCTCCGAAGAGGGCGTAGTAGATCTGATAGAGCGAGAGCCCAACAGCGAAGATCGTCAGCGGCAGCGCCAGCTTCGTCGACCAGACGTCACGGGTGCGCGATTCGCGATCGTACTTCTCGACAGCGTCGGTCGATGAAGCCTGCTCCGGCGCGATGCGCGCTTCGGCCTGCACCGAGCCCTCTGTTGATATGTCCGGCGTCAGAGACGAACTCGAGGCCTCCTGGGGGCCCGCTTCGGGACGATGCTCGTTCGTCATGGTTCTTCAGTCTCCGATCACAATCATTTCGGCACGTACGTGATGGTCGATGGCCTGCGTGGGCAGCAGCAGCTCATCGTCGAGGTAGATCCGGTGGTGGACGCGGTGGGAATGGATCCAGCGAATGGCGGGGAAATGCTCATCGAGTCCGCACAGCCGGACCATGTCGCCGTCGAGCTCGGTCTCCGGCGCATTGAACGGTGTGCCGGCGCCCATGAGGGCCAGCTCGGTGCAGTCGAGGACGAGTTCGTCACCGACGACGTCGTAGAACTCCCACCACGGAGTCTTGTCCACTGAATGCATCCAGGTCATCGCGACCATGTCGTTGTCGTTGACGGGTACGGACCGAAAGACCTGATGTCCCGGCGGCTGCTCGCGAATGATCAACCGCTTCGGCGTCGGCCCGGACACGGTCGCCGAAACGACGGCGCCCATCCCCACCGCCGTCGCGAAGGTCAGAGCCGCCCTCCGTGTCAGGCTCCTGATGGGTCAGCCTTGTTCGTCGAAGTACTTCTGTGCCCCGGGAGCGAGCTCACTGACGGACACGTCCTGAGCTCCGTCGACTGTGATGTCCTTGGCCGCGTTGTGCGAGGCCTGGATCTGATCGAGATTGTCAAACAGCGTCTTGGTGATGTCGTGGACGGCGTCGTCGCTCAGCGACGGGCTCGCCACGAGCAGGTTAGGGATGGTCAGCGTATCCGCAGCCTCGTTGTCACCATAGGTTCCGGCTGGCACTTCTCCCTCGCCGAAGTACGAATGCTCCGACAGGAGCTTCTCACGTCCGTCTCCCGTGAAGGGAATGACTTTCACGTCGTCGCTGGTGGCCAGGTCGGTGACGGCCGAGTTCGGCAGTCCGCTGGTGACGAAGGCTGCTTCGAGCTGGCCGTTGCGCATCTGGTCGATGGCTTCGCTGTAGGGCAGGTAGTCGGCATTGAAGTCCTCGTAGCTGAGCCCGTAGGCGTCAACGACCGTGCGCGCGTTGAGTTCGACGCCGGAGTTCTGATCGCCGACGGAGACCGCTTTGCCCTTGAGATCGTCAATGGTCTCGATGCCCGACCCCTCGATGGTCACGAGCTGCACGTACTGGTTGTAGAGGTTGGCGACGACCGGCAGGGAGTCGATCTTCTTGCCTTCGAAGGCGCCTTCGCCCGCCAACGCCTGGTCCACGGCATCTCCCTGGGTGAAGGCCAGTTCCGCCCCGCCGTCCTGGATCAGGGTGAGGTTCTCGACCGAGGCACCGGTCGACTGGACGGAGGTGTCGGCACCGAGCTCGTCGGCCAGAATCTCGGACATGGTGGCTCCGACCTGGTAATACACGCCGGAAGATCCACCCGTTGCAACTGTGATGAAGTCAGCGCTCGCTTCGCCTTCCTCACCGCCACCGCCTCCTCCTCCACCGCATCCGGTGGCCATGAGAGCCACGGCGGCAAGGCCCGCCGCTGACGTGAAGATCTTTGAACGGCGAAGAGGGCGCTTCATGGTGTTCTCCTTCGAAACCTGAGTGCAATATGACAGTTGCTTGAGAGAAAGCTACTTTCCGTACACTAGACGATAAACACCATCGTCGCCATCACTGCATCAGGCGACAAGACCGAATGTGATCATTCCGTTTCCTGTCACTGGATCTGCACCTTTGCCGATCAGCTGAGTTCCTCTGTTGCCAGGGCCGCCAGCAGCGTCAACGATGTGTCAGATGTTCTGCTTCACGAACTCGACGTCAGCCTCGGTGGCCCAGCGGTACCGG
>JAKDSA010000131.1 GCA_030457025.1 Brevibacterium sp.
GCGGACAGCTGGGCGGTGAGGACGATGAGGTCGAATCGCTTTGCTTCTTCGGAGGCGTCGATAGCGGAGGAGGGAAGTCCGCCGAGGTGGTCGACAGCCTCGGCGATGGTGTCGGGATCGGCCTGAGTCCAGGACGAACCGGTGGCGAAGTCGCTCATCCACCTACGGTGAGCGCGGACCGATCGATTCTCCGTGGGAATGCCCCGGACGAAGCGGGCGAGCTCACCCGCCAGGCCGGACTGCAATCCGGAGAGATCGGACCGTGAGCCGATGGCGGCGAGAAGCTCAGCACGGGTGCGCACGATCCGGTGGTTGAGCGGCAGCACCTGTCGGGGCTCGGCTTTGTCGAACTGCTCATTGAAGTATTCGAAGTTGGAGCAGAAGTCGAAGACGTAGAACTCTGTCTTGTCGTGCCCGGGTCCGAAGATGTCGGGGCTCAGGCGGGTTCCGCGTCCGATCATCTGCCAGAACTTGCTCTTGGAGCGCACCTTCTTGAACAGTACGAGGTTGAGGATCTCAGGGATGTCGATGCCGGTGTCGAGCATGTCGACGGAGATCGCGATCTGCGGGTGCTGGTTCGGGTCCTTGAACTTCTCGATGAGGTCCTGGGCGCTGTCGGTCTGATGGGTGATGATGCGGGCGAACTTGCCTGCGTGGGCGGGGTAGTGGATGTCGAAGCGCTGTTGGATGAAGTCGGCATGCCGTTGGTTCTGAGCGAAGATGATCGACTTACCCAGCTTGTCACCGCTCTCGATCTTCAGTCCGTCCGACATGAGCTTATCGATGACGATGTCGACGGTGTCGGCGTTGAAGAGGTAGTTGTTTAGCGCCGTCGCATGCACGTCGTCCGGGATCGTACCGTCTTCCCATTCGAGTTCGTCCCAATCCGTGCGTGCCTCTTCGTCGAGGTCCGCGTAGTGGATGCCCTCCTCGAGGAACTTCGTCCCGAGGTTGATTTCGCGAGGCTCGGTCAGATACTTATCGCGAATCGCCTGTTCTAGTGTGTACGCGCCGGTAGGAACACCGTTCTCGATGTGGAAGAGGTTGAAGGTGTTCCGGTCGATCTCGTCCTTCGGCGTGGCAGTGAGTCCGAGCAGAAGGCTGTCAAACCAGTCGAAGATGGCCTTGTATTTCCGATAGACCGATCGGTGCGCCTCGTCGATGATGACGAGGTCGAAGTAGCCGGGGCCGAAGACCGTATCGTCGCCCTTGTCGATAAGACCCATCATTGTCGGATACGTCGAGACGAAGACTCGTCCCGAGGCGTTGTCCTTGGCGGTGTTTTCCAGCAGATTGACGGTGGTGACATTGGGCAGATGTGCCGTGAACTCGCCGGCGGCCTGTTTGACAAGGGCACGCCTATCAGCGAGGAACAGCACTCGCTTGACCCAGTTGGCCTTCATCAGCTGATCGACAAGAGCGATGGCGGTGCGAGTCTTGCCCGATCCGGTGGCCATGACGAGGAGTGCCTCACGCTGCCGATCGTCGAAGTCCCTGCCCACCTGCGCGATGATCTCCCGCTGGTATCCGCGGTTGACGATGTCGCTGTTGACCGGTCGACCTTCGAGCCGAACTCGAGTGGTCCTGCGCTGGATGAGCAGTTCGAGTTCGTCACGGGTGTAGAATCCGTGGATCTCTCGTGGTGGGTATCCTCCGGCGTCGTCCCAGAGCTGATGGCGGTCTCCATTGCTGAAGAAGATGACAGGTCGACGCCCGAATGCTTTCTCGATCCCGTCCGCGTAAATCTCCGCTTGGCGTCGTCCGGCTTCCACGCTCGCCGAGGTGCGTTTGGCTTCGACGACGGCCACGGGCTTTCCGTCGGTGCCCCACAGAACATAGTCGGCATAGCCGACCCCAGAAGGTGTGGGCAGACCTGAGATCCGAAATTCGAGGACGTTGGGTTCGTCGAGGTTCCACCCGGCCAGTTCGAGGTCGACGTCGATGAGGTCGGTGCGGGTGCGGTCTTCCTTCCACTCCTGGGAGTCGAGGGTGGTGACCTTCGAGCTCTGTGCAGCGGCGATCTGCCGTTGGAGCTCCTCGATCTGCAAGTCTTTGTCCGCCGTCGCGGCAGCGATCTGGGCGTCGACGTCGGCGGAGATCTCTGCCAGTTGCTTCTTGGCGGCGGCCAGCTCCTCGTCCTGCTGTTTGAACTTGTCGACTAGTGTGGCCAGTTCTGCAGGGCTGAGCGGGGCGGCTCGTTTCGCGACCTTCGGATCGAACTGCGTCCCCGAGGGGACGCTGTCGGGGATGCGCGAGTGGTGGAACGCGGCCCAGATGATGACGAGGTAGAGCTCGCTGAGGGCACGGACCGCAGCGTCGACAGGGACGGGGGTCTCGTTGTGGACGGCGTTGTTGCCGAGCTTGCGCAGGAAGGTCAGCTTCTGGTGGATCCCGATACCGGTTTCGGCTTTGAACTTCGGGTCGTTGATTCGTGCGGAGAGGTCGTCTTTGTATGGTGTGGGAAGGTCGAGGATGGTGTAGAGGTGGATGACGAGGCGCTCGATGCTGCGTCGGCTGTAGATGCAGGCGGACCGAGGATCGGAGAAGACGTAGGATTCGGCTCGCGCGGAATCGTTGAAGATCGTCGGCCATTCAGCCCTGATGAACTCGAAGTTCGTCAACGTCCCCTCCTACGCGGCCGTACGTCTGCTGTGATCAGCGTCAATTGCTGGTGTAGTTCCCATCTTGCCAGGTCGGACGGACAAGAGGGCAACCGATGATGACGAAATCTTATGATGAGGGGAAGATTGTTGAGCGCGCAATCGGCAATCCGACTGTCCAGCACACGGCTATGGGGAAGCCGATCACTTGGTCGAGGAAGAATGGTCGGAACCGGCGCGCCATCGCTCTTCGGCATGAAAAAAATAACAACCTCAATCGCAGACCATTTGGCAACGACATTTAGCGGATACTCGGTTGGCCGCCTCAGAGAGTGCTCTAATGAAATTATGTTCGTCTCAGACGCTGACGTCATTCCGGAAGATTTTCAGCGTCTTTGCAACTTGCTCGTTATAATCTTCCCAGTATTGCTCCCAAGTTTTGTAAATGAACTTGCCATCGATTACGAGCTGATCAACTACTTCTTGCAGATATTCCGCTACGACGCCATAGCAATCTTCGAACGCGTCAGCAGCATCGGTTGTACCGACCACGTCGATTCGAGCCCGTTGTACCGCCACACTTCTTGCAGCACTATCTAATACCTTAAAAGCGTCAGCCGAGGCCTGATCGTATTTTTCGTAGTCGTGGTTCTTCCATGGAAGTTTCGACTTGCGTTTTCCCTCTTCTACTCCCAGGCCACTATTTGCTTCTTTGAAGGATTGCAGTGCGTCTCTAGCTATATAGAGGGTATCGAGCGCTTCGAAGTATTGATTGATTTTCTCCTGGCGGACCGCGAGTGTCGCATCTAGTTTGCGCTGCGCTGACGAGCTCCACACCGATAGCGAAGTATTGATCAAAGCGCCCACGATCACTCCGATGGCGCCTATTACGGCTACCCAAAGACTCATGCGATCAATCACCGTTCCCAATTGAGTGCGCTGCGGGGGTATGTTGCAATTCGCGTTGGAAGGCTCGGGACTGGAGGGAGGCAAACAGGGCAGTTTCATGTGCCGTGTTCATCTGGCTCTTGACGTATTCGATTCTTCTGATCTGATTGACGAACTCCTCTTGTCGAGCCACGGGAGGGGCCGGGATGGGTGTTTGTTTGATAATTCCCATGTTTAGCCCCGCCATGATAGCGCCACGGGTGTTATCTTTCAGGAAGCGTTGTGTGCGGGGGTGGTTCAGGAAGGCTGTTTGTAGGAAATCGGGAAGTATCAGGTTAATGTTGGGGGTGATTGCGCAAAGGTGCTTAGTGTTGATCGAACGTGGAATATTTTCTGGTACGACAGCACAGCGCCCGGTGGTGCCCATGATCGTAATTAACACGTCACCTGCAAACACTTCGTACTTTGCGAGTTGACGAAATTTTGCCTCATCGATGAAGCGTCGTTGTTTCCATTTGAAATGGTTATCCACGACGTTGTCGATACCGAGGACGGGAGCCCCTTCGGATGTGAATTCCTCGTGTAGGAGTTGACTCCCAAAGGGGCCGGTTCGTATTGATCGAGATTCATGTGAGGCGAGCTCTGAGACCGTCTTGAACTCTTGGGTTGATCCGAACATTTCGTGGAAGATGGACTGGGTGAGGGTGTCCAAGTGTGCGATGGCTTGGCGGCGCTTTTGGCGGATGGCGTCAGCCTTGTCGAGGATCGCGGCGATCCGGCGTTGTTCGTCGAGGGGTGGAAGGGGGATCTGAAGCTGCTTCAAAGTTTTCGCAGAAAGATGCTTGACAGTCGCGAAGGGAGTCGCATCTTCAATTAGTTTTAACGAGCGAGGTAGGAAATGCGTTAAATAACCAATTTCGATGCTCGGGTGGAGAGAGCCAATTTTGCAAACACGCTGGTTTAGCAGCCCACGCTCGCCTCGCCATCTGCCTAAATTGAATTCACCGTCCATGCCGATGAGGTAATCTCCATATTCGATGAGATACTTCTCGTCGTACTCGCCTAAATAGTATGTGTTACTAAGGCCTCGTTTCACGTCCCGAATGCGTGCAATCGGGAGACCGACTCCGTCCGTTCTGAACGCAGCAGATTTGAATGCTCCTCCGAACTGTAATTCGGCAACCTCACCCAACGGCACCATCTTCATGACAGCAGCGCCTTCAGTTCGGCCAGGTCCTCGGCGATCTCGGCGTCCAGTTTCTCGATGTCAGCGATGATGTCGAGAGGTGCGCGATGCTCGACTTCCTCGTATTCGATCTTCTTGTAGCGGTTGATCGAGAGGTCGTAGCCCTGCTCGGCGATCTCGGACTTGGGCACCGTGAACGATTTCTCAGTTCGCGCACGGTCCTTCTCCGAACCATTGCGTTCAGCCCATCGTTCCAGCACCTGAGGCAGGTCGTTCGCCTCGATCGGATTCCGCTTGTCGTCGAGGCTGAACCCATCCGCTTGAACGTCATAGAACCACACGTTCTCAGTGCCGCCGGAGTTCGTCTTCGTAAAGAACAAGATGGCCGTGGACACACCGGCATAGGGCTTGAAGACACCGCTGGGCAGCTTCACGACGCCGTCGAGCTTCTGTTCCTCGACGAGCATCCGCCGCAATTCTTTGTGCGCCTTGCTCGATCCGAACAGCACACCGTCCGGGACGATGACTGCGGCCCGGCCGCCAGGCTTGAGAAGTTTGAGAAACAGTGCCAGGAACAGCAGCTCAGTCTTCTTCGTCTTCACCACACGCTGCAGGTCCTGCGATGTTGCTTCGTAGTCCAGAGAGCCGGCGAATGGGGGATTGGCGAGGATCAGCGTGTACTTCTCCACCTCGGCGCTGACATTCTGCGAAAGAGAATCCCGGTAGCGGATGTCGGGTTGCTCGATGCCGTGCAGCATCATGTTCATGCTGCCGATACGCAACATCGTCGAGTCGAAGTCGTATCCGTGGAACATGCTGTTGTGGAAGAAGTGCCGTTGTTCCTTGTTCGTGAACACCTCAGGGTGGGACTCCCGCAGCTGCTCCGACGCAGAGACGAGAAAGCCAGCCGTGCCGCAAGCGGGGTCACAGATCTCGTCGTCCGGCCTCGGCGCGCTCATCTTCACCATGAGATCAATGATGTGTCGGGGTGTGCGGAACTGCCCGTTGGTTCCTGAACTCGAAATCTGGGAGAGCAGGTACTCGTAGAGGTCCCCGTTGGTATCGCGCTTGTCCATTGGGATGTCGCTGAGGAGGTCAACGACTTTCGACAGCAGGTGGGCGCTGGGGACGGTGAAGCGCGCATCACGCATGTGCTCGCCGTAGGTTGATCCGTCGCCGCCGAGCTTCCTCAGGAATGGGAAGACTCCGTCGGAGACGACCTCATACATCACTTCGGGCTCGAGATTCTGCAGACGGCTCCACCGGAAGTCCTGCTCACTCGGGCCAAAGATCGGATTCTCCACCGTCTTGCCTGTGAAGCTGGCTCTGGACTCTGCCTGTGTTTCGAGCTCGTCGAGCCGTCGGATGAACAGGAGGTACGTGATCTGTTCGATCACCTCTAGGGGGTTGGAGATCCCACCTGACCAGAAGGAGTTCCAAATCTGGTCGACCTTGTTCTTCACATCACCTGTAATCACAGGTACGAGCATAGTCATTGGGATGGACATGAGTTCAACTGGGAACCTAGCCGCAAATTTCGACATGAGCCGTAGCAGTGCGGCTCAATGATCGTCATACTAGATTGCATCGACCACTCAAGGGGGGAGCGATGGGGAAAGTCACGTGGGGTTTCACGAGTTCAATCGACGGGTTCATCACAGGCCCGAATCATGACATGTCGTGGATGTCGGGCCTGGGGTCATCAGCCGAAGGCACGGTCGAGGACCTCGCCTCGAAGGTTGCCGTGATCATCTCCGGTCGGTCCGGCTACGACGCAGCAAAGGCACAGGCGGCCGAACGCGACGAACTGACATCCGAAGCCTACGGTGGCGCATGGTCCGGCACAGAGTTCATCCTCACCCACCGTCCCGAGGAGCTCGCCGACGACGCTTCGGTGACCGCCATGAATTGCCCCATCGCCGCGGCAGTCGACCGGGCTCAGATCATCGCCGGTGATCGTGATGTCCAAATCATCAGCGCCGACATCGGTCGGCAGGCACTCGAGGTCGACCTCATCGACGAAATGCAGATCTTCGTTGCGCCGG
>JAKDSA010000183.1 GCA_030457025.1 Brevibacterium sp.
ACCGTTGATCCATGAACCGTTGTTCCACAGATAGTTGTTCCCACAGATTCAGGAGCGTCCATGTCCGTTGTTGCCATCAATACCCTCACCGTCCCCGAGGCCGCCCGCGGCGAACTCGAGAAGCGCTTCGCCGCCCGCAAGCACTCCGTGGACGGCTCCCCCGGCTTCGAAGGCTTCCAGCTTCTGCGCCCGGTTTCCGGTGGCGACCAGTACTTCGTCTACACGCAGTGGGCCACACGCGAAGACTTCGAGAACTGGCGTCAGGCCCGTCAGCCCGCGCATGAGACCAACGGGAAGGAGCCGGTCTCGGAGCAGGCCAACCTTCTCGAGTTCGAAGTCGTCGACCTCGGCGAATGATTGCACGGTAGACACCTCGGAATAGCGCTCTGTGCCCGCAGACGGGTTACCGTCCGGGAACTCTCAGTTTTCCTGCTACTCTGCGAAGCAGTAGCAACGGGGATACGAGAGGCACGCGATGACGCAACAGCAATCAGAGATCGACGATCGAGGTCACGGCTTCGTCAAGGCGCTCGGAACGTTCGATGCTCTCTTCATCGGCTTCGGAGCGATGATCGGCTTCGGTTGGGTCGTCCTCACCGGTGAGTGGCTCAGCGGTGCGGGCACGCTGGGTGCCATCCTCGCCTTCGCTGTCGGCGGCATCATCATGTGCTTCGTCGGCACCGTGTATTCCGAGATGGTCGCTGCAATGCCGCACGCCGGCGGCGAGCACAACTACCTCATCCGGGCGATGGGGCCTCGCGTCTCGCTGTTCGGCTCCTGGGCGATCACCGGCGGCTACATCAGCGTCGTCATGTTCGAAGCAGTCGCGGTGCCCAAGACTGCGGTCTACCTGTTCCCCAACCTCGAACAGATCAAAATGTGGACCATCGCCGGCTTCGACGTGTACCTCACCTGGGCCCTCGTCGGCACCGTCACAGCGATCATCATTGCTTGGATCAACATCCGCGGCGTCAAGCTTGCCTCCCTGGTCCAGACCTTCGTGGTCTCCTTCCTCATCATCGTTGCCTTCCTGCTGCTCGGCGGCGGACTGGTCGGGGGCGAAGCAGCCAACGCCGAACCACTCTTCACCGGTGGTGGGGCAGGCTTCATCGCAGTCGTCGCCGTCGTTCCCTTCCTGTTCGTCGGCTTCGACGTCATCCCGCAGTCGGCGGAAGAGATCAAGCTGCCGCCGGCAAAGATCGGCAAGCTCGTTGTCACCTCAGTCTTCATGGCAATCGCGTTCTACATCATCATCATCTGGATGACGTCTCTTGCGATGCCTGCGTCTGAGCTCGCCGCCCGCGATCTCGTCACCGCGGACGCGTTGGCCACGATGTTCAATTCCGCCTTCTGGGGCAAGCTCGTCATCGCCGGCGGT
The DNA here is from genome assembly GCA_030457025.1 of Brevibacterium sp. Lineage (GTDB taxonomy): Bacteria > Actinomycetota > Actinomycetes > Actinomycetales > Brevibacteriaceae > Brevibacterium. Next base: position 1,379 of record JAKDSA010000183.1, read on the forward strand.
CTGGCCGGGATCATCACCTCGTGGAACGCATTCCTCATGGGTTCGTCTCGCCTGATGTGGGCCATGGCTGTAGCCGGTATGATTCCCGCCTGGTTCGGCAAGCTGCACCCGCGCTACCGCACTCCGGTCAACTCGATCATCTTCATCGGCGTGCTCTCGGCATTGGCCCCGTTCCTCGGTTCAGCGGCTCTGGGCTGGATCGTCGACGCCGGCTCACCCGCCATCGTCATCGCGTACTTCCTCGTCAGCGTCGGATTCCTCGTCTTGCGCAAACGCGAGCCTGCAATGGACCGGCCGCTGCGCATCGGCGGCAGGGGAAATGGCGGCATCGTCATCGGAATCGTCTCTGCCGTGCTCACTTTGGCCCTCTTCGTCCTCTACCTGCCGATTACGCCTTGGTCTGCACAGCTGGCGTGGCAGTCGTGGGCCATGTTCGGACTGTGGCTCGCGGTCGGAGTCTTCTTCATGTTCCGCTTGCCGACCGGCATCAAGGCCGGCCCGAAGGCCGAAGGCGAACTCTTCGCGAAGGTGAAGTCACTGCGTAAGAAGTGAGGCTGGCGTGGGCGCGCAGAAGCGCCGGACACAGCGAGCGCGGCCACCGGCGTATCGCACAGTGACCGCGCTCGGATCAGGGAATCTGAGGGAGCTCTCAGGGACCCGTCGGGGATCAGACGGCGGCGTCGAGGCCGTTCATCTTCAGGCGTTCACGCTGGTTGGGGTTGACGCTCGGTCGGAACGGCATCTCCACCACCTCGGCGCGGACGGGCTC
>JAKDSA010000044.1 GCA_030457025.1 Brevibacterium sp.
CCAAATCCCAGACTCGGTGGGAGTCGCCGCACACCACCACCCCACCCCCCCCCCCCCCCCCCCCCGCGCCCGCCGCGCGGGGGCCCCCCGCCTCTCTATACTGATGGCGTTAGGCTGATGGAGTTCAGTTGCCGGATTCCTGATTCCTGGTTGTGCTGATCGTCGGTTGAGCTGCCTGATCGCCGCACAGGACGATCATCAGGTTCGACACGAGATCGCTGCGTTCGAGCTGACCGAGCTTGACGATTCCACGCCCCTCGATCTGTTCGATGGCGGTCTCGACCATGCCGACAGCACCTTCGACGATGAGCTGACGCGCTGCCACGACGGCCGTCGCCTGCTGGCGCTGGAGCATCGCGCGCGCGATCTCAGCAGCGTACGCGAGTTGTGTGATGCGGGATTCGATGACGGTCACACCCGCGGCAGCTACACGTGCAGCGACCTCGTTGGACAGCTTCGACGTGATCTCATCGGCGTTGTCGCGCAAGGACATCCGGTTCGGCTCCGAGGAATCGTAGGCATAGGAGTTCGCGATGTGACGCACGGCGGTCTCAGCCTGAATGGCGACGAACTCTTCGAAATCGTCGACCTCGAACAGGGCCTGAGCGGTGTCTTGAACCTGCCAGACGACCACGGCCCCGATTTCGATCGGATTGCCGTCGAGGTCGTTGACCTTGAGCGTGGAGGTTTCGTGATTCCGAATGCGCGTGGAGACCTGAATCTTCGAATACAGGGGGTTGACGAAACGCAGACCCGACTGGCGCACAGTGCCGACGTACCTCCCGTAGAGCTGGAGGACGACAGCATTGCCCGGAGCCACAGAAGTGCATCCCTTGAACATGAACATCGCGGCGATGAAACAGAGCACTGCCACCACAATGAGGATGATCCCGACCACAGCCTGGGCAGCGGTCATGATGAGACCGAAGACCGCAAGCAGGAGTGCCAGAAGGAGCAGAATCACGGCGCCGACGATGGCGAAGTAGCCGGAAACACCCCCTGCAGGGCTCTCCCGGACCCGTTCGCCCTCCGGAGAGGCGATTCGCCGGCGCCGGGCAGGCGAACCTCCGAGCGGCTGCTGTGGTTGCCACTGGTGTTGGGGTTGCTGCGAACCATTCGGCTGATCGGGGACGGGCTGCTGAAGTCGCCTCGGGTCGGCGTGTCCTCCGGGGTGGGCTCCCGGCGGCGGCTGCGGCGGCTGCGGCGGCGGGGGAGACCCGTGCTGGTTGGGGTTCTGAGTCATGCTGTCAGTCTAAGACACGGAGTGAGACGTGCATCTCATGAATGCCCTTTGAGTGTGATGTAGGTAACAGTTGAGTAACTGTATCCCGGTAGTGCGGGTTAATGCTTGCCACCTGTATGGAGGTACGGCATGTTATTGCACCATGAACACTTTGCTATTGGCAGCAGATGCCCCCAAATCGCCGGTTGATGATGCGATCAACTCGTGGTTCGATCCGATCGCCACCTTCTTCGGCGGGATCATCTTCTTTCCCATCACCCTGGGCCCGATCTCATTCCCCTTCGTCGTGCTCTGGCTCATCGCTGCGGCGCTGATCTTCAGCATCTACTTCGGCTTCATCCAGTTCCGCGGATTCAAGGTCTCGCTCGATGTGATTCGAGGCAAGTACTCATCTAAGGATGATCCTGGTGAGATCACGCACTTCCAGGCCCTGGCCTCCGCGCTGTCCGGCACGGTCGGCCTCGGCAACATCGCCGGTGTCGGTGTGGCGATCGCCCTCGGCGGTCCCGGTGCCACCTTCTGGATGATCATCGCCGGTCTTCTCGGCATGTGCACGAAATTCGTTGAGTGCACACTGGGCGTGAAATATCGTGAGATCGACGAGGACGGTGTCGTCTACGGCGGTCCCTTCAAGTATCTGCCCATTGCGTTCCGCAAGTTCTCGAAGCCGGTTGCTTCGGTCCTCACCGGCATCTTCGCAGTCTCCATCCTCATCTTCGGCGTTGTCGGAGGTGGAATGTTCCAGGCGAATCAGACCTTCGCTCAGGTCCGCACCGCCACCGGCGGCTCTGATGGCTTCCTCGCCGGCCCCTGGGCATCTCTGATCTTCGGCATCGTCTTCGCTGTGCTGGTCGGTCTCGTCATCCTCGGTGGAATCCGTTCGATCGCGCACGTCACCGACAAGCTCGTTCCCTCCATGGGCATCTTTTACGTGATCTCCTGCCTTCTGGTGCTCGGCATCAACTTCGGTCAGATCCCGCAGGCCATCAGTGAGATCTTCCAGGGCGCGTTCGCTCCTCAGGGAATCGCCGGCGGCATCGTCGGTGTCATGATCATCGGATTCCAGCGTTCGGCCTTCTCCAATGAGGCCGGCATCGGTTCGGCGCCCATCGCCCACTCCGCGGTCAAGACGCGTCGGCCCATCTCGGAAGGCTTCGTTGCATTGCTCGAGCCCTTCGTCGACACGGTCATCGTCTGCACCATGACAGCACTGACCATCATCGTCGCGAACCAGCCCTCCTACACCAATGACCTCGGTGAGGGTGAGATCGGCGGCGTGGCCCTGGCATCGGATGCCTTCTCCACTGTTGCCAGCTGGTACCCGGTGCTCCTGGCGATCGCGGTGGCCCTCTTCGCATTCTCCACACTCATCACCTGGGCCTACTACGGTGAGCGGGCTTGGGCCTATCTCTTCGGCAAGTCGAACGGTGCGGCCACAGTCTTCCGCCTCCTCGTCTGCGTGTTCGTCGTCATCGGCTGCATCGCCAGCTTCAGCAAGGTCGTCGAGTTCGCCGATGCCGCACTGTTCCTCTGCGCGTTCATCAACATCCTCGGCCTCTACATGCTGATGCCGGTGGTGAAGAAGGAGATGAAGAAGTACCTGGCCGATCGCAAGGCCGGTACTCTCACCGACCCGGAGACCAAGGACGCCGTTCCTGTGGATCAGCCGGCCTGAGTCCACCAGCCCACTGAGACCGATCCCGTGCCTTGCGCGGGATCGGTCTCTGCGCGGCGGCTGAGGAACAGCGCAAGTCTCGATAGACTGGAGCACGTGGATCAGATCAACGACAAGACACGTGCCCAGGAGCGACTGTTGGAACTGCGGGGAAGCATTGACAACATTGACGCAGCGCTCATCCATCTGCTCGCCGAGAGGTTCAAGCTCACAGAGACAGTCGGTGAGCTGAAAGCCGACCACGGCCTGCCTCCCGCCGATCCCGAGCGGGAGGGAAGGCAGGTTGCGCACCTTCGCCAGCTGGCCGAAGATGCGCACCTGGATCCGGAGTTCGCAGAGAAGTTCCTGACCTTCATCGTCGCCGAGGTGATCCGGCACCACGAACGGATCGCTGAGACTCGAGAGGGCTGAGTTCGCCGGCTCGCGTAGTTTGCCGAACATCGGTGGAATCGATTAGACTGGATCGTCGGTGCGTACGACGCACCACGGCTGGTGATTCCTCTCAATGGGATACCTGAAGAAATCCTTCTTCGGGAGCCAAGGGATCAACCGCCGTTCGTTTGTGTATGAACAGAAAGGGTTCGACCATGGTCTATGCCATTGTCCGTGCCGGTGGCCATCAGGAAAAGGTCAGCGTCGGCGACACCATCACAGTTAACCGAATGAAGGCGAAGGTTGGTGAAAGCGTCGAACTCGACGCCGTCCTCCACGTCGACGGCGAGACTGTCACGACCGACGTCGATGCCCTGTCGAAGATTGCGATCAGCGCCGAGGTCCTCAATGAACTCCGCGGTCCCAAGATCATCATTCAGAAATACAAGAACAAGACCGGTTACAAGAAGCGTCAGGGCCACCGCCAGGACCTCACCCGTCTGAAGATCACGAACATCAAGTAAGAGGAGACTTCTCACATGTCAAGCAAAAAGGGAGTCAGTTCGTCCCGCAACGGTCGCGACTCGAACGCGCAGTACCTCGGTGTGAAGCGCTTCGGCGGGCAGGTTGTCAAAGCCGGAGAGATCATCGTTCGCCAGCGTGGAACCAAGTTCCACCCCGGTTCCAATGTCGGACGCGGCGGAGATGACACACTCTTCGCGCTGTCTGCAGGTGCCGTGGAGTTCGGCAAACGCAACGGTCGTAAGATCGTCAACATCGTCGGCGCTTGATCGACTAGTTCTGTTTTCCCCTCACAGGGGTCCATGAAGGGTGAGTCTCAGGACTCACCCTTCATCTGATATAAGGACATTATGGCCACCGAGTTCATAGACCGTGTCACAGTCCATCTTTCCGCTGGAGACGGCGGCAACGGGTGCGCCTCCATCCGGCGCGAAAAGTTCAAACCGCTCGGCGGGCCCGACGGTGCCAACGGAGGTCAGGGCGGCGACATCAAGTTCGTCGTCGACGCTCAGACCACGACCCTGCTTCCGATGCACCATCGCCCGCATCTGAGCGCCGATGACGGCGGCATCGGCAAAGGCGATCTGCGCCATGGAGCATACGGCGGCGATCTCGTCGTGGCGGTCCCTGACGGGACGGTCGTGAAGAATCAGAGCGGCGACGTCCTCGCTGACCTCGTCGGCGCCGGAACCGAATACACCGCCGCCGCGGGTGGGCACGGTGGCTTGGGCAATGCTGCTTTGGCTTCATCCAAACGCAAGGCACCGGGATTCGCGCTGCTCGGTGAGCCGGGCGAGACGTTGAGTCTGGTTCTGGAGCTGAAGACCATCGCAGATATCGCGCTCGTCGGCTATCCTTCAGCTGGCAAGTCCAGCGTCATCGCAGCGATGTCAGAGGCGAAGCCGAAGATCGCCGACTATCCGTTCACGACGTTGGTGCCCAACCTCGGTGTGGTTCAGGCCGGTGAAGTTCGCTACACGATCGCCGATGTTCCAGGGCTCATCGCCGGAGCCTCTGAAGGCAAAGGCCTGGGTCTGGAGTTCCTGCGCCATGTCGAACGCTGTGCGGCTCTGGTCCATGTCATCGACATGGCAACGTGGGAGCCGGGACGAGATCCCGTCTCCGACCTCACGATCATCGAGTCCGAGCTTGCCGCCTATGCGGTTGACCTCGACGACGGAAGCGGGCTGCTTCCGCTGTCCGAACGTCCGAAACTCGTGGCACTGAATAAGGTCGACATCCCCGATGGCCACGAGTTGGCTGATATCGTGCGTCCCGATCTGGAGGCAGCCGGCTATCGGGTCTTCGAAATCTCTGCTGTCAGCCATGTCGGGCTGCGAGAGCTGTCCTTCGCGATGGCCGAACTCGTCACTGCTGAACGTGAGCGTCGTGCAGAGCTTGAGGCGACACCTCAGCGTGTCGTCATCCGACCCAAAGCGGTCGACGACCGTGGGTTCGAGGTGAAGGCCGAAAGCGACGCCGATGGGCCGATCTTCCGCGTTCTCGGCGTCAAACCGGAACGTTGGGTGCGTCAGACGGACTTCTCCAACGATGAGGCAGTCGGCTACCTGGCTGATCGTCTCGATCGCCTCGGCGTCGAAGAGTCGCTGTTCAAGGCAGGGGCCAAACCAGGCGACACGATCGTCGTCGGTGGAGACAACGGCGTTGTCTTCGATTGGGATCCGACAAGTGTCGGCGGTGCCGAACTGCTCGGCAACCGCGGGACCGACCTGCGATTGGATGAGGATGCTCGTTCCACTCGCAGGGAACGCAAGGCCGCGTTCCACGATCGCATGGATGCGAAGGCCGCTGTGCGAGCTGAGTTCGAACAGGAGCGGATTGCAGAACGTGCCCAGCGTGGCCGCGAAGGGTCCGGTCGTTCTACCTCAGACCCCGAGTCAGGTGAGGAATGAGCGAAAGCCACTCCTCGGACTCCGACACTATCTCGGTGCGCACTGATATCGCAGCAGCCCGCCGCATCGTGATCAAGGTCGGCTCGTCCTCCCTGACCACCCTCGACGGGGGCTTGGATGAGGCGAAGCTGATCGCGCTGACCGATGTGATCGGAGCCCGTCGTGCCGCCGGACACGAGGTCATCCTTGTGTCCTCCGGCGCGATCGCTGCCGGGCTCGAACCGATGGGACTGAACAAACGGCCTCGTGATCTTGCCACCCAGCAGGCCGCTGCCGGAGTCGGTCAGGGGCTCCTCATGGCCGCCTACACTCGGGCATTGGGTCGGTACGATCTGGTGCCCGGGCAGGTGCTGCTGTCGGCAGATGACCTGATCCGGCGCACCAGGTACAAGAATGCCCAACGCGCCATCGACAAGCTTCTCGCGCTCGGCACGATGCCGATCGTGAATGAGAACGATGCCGTCGCGACCGAGGAGATCCGATTCGGTGACAACGACCGTTTGGCCGCCCTTGTCGCACACCTCTCACACGCAGACGCCCTCGTGCTGCTCTCCGACGTCGACGCCCTGTATTCGGGGCCACCGAACATGCCTGACTCTGTGCTCATCGAACAGGTCTCTTCCATCGCCGACCTCGGCGATATCGCCATCGGAGGAACCGGGGACGCCGGCACCGGCACAGGGGGCATGGCGACGAAGGTCGAAGCCGCTCTCATGGTTGCCGACTCGGGGATACCCGCAGTGCTGACCTCGGCAGAGCGGGTCGCATCGGTGCTGGCCGGCGAACACGTGGGCACATGGTTCTCCGTGACACACAAGCGTCGTGGGACCAGGCTGCTCTGGTTGCGGCATCTGGCCCGCACCTTCGGATCGGTGACCATCGACAACGGTGCCGAATCCGCAGTACTCTCACGCGGCACCTCTCTGCTGGCTGCCGGTGTGACAGGAGTGACCGGCGACTTCGAAGCGGGCGATCCCATAGAGATCAGAAACCTCCACGGCGAGGTCATTGCTCGCGGCATGACCAACTTCTCCTCGTACGAACTCCCGGCGATGTTCGGCTACTCCACGGATGAACTTGGCACCCGACTGGGAAATGACTACCGTAAAGAGGTCATCCATCGCAACGATCTCGTACTCACTCACGTGAGCGGGGGGAGATAGTCCATGACCGCTGTATCCGAGATACATCCGAAGACCGTTCGGGGTGTCACCAGAGTTGTCAGGAACGCCAAGAGCGCCGCCGCTCAACTGGCGACCTCTTCGACTGCAGAGAAGGATGCCGGGCTTCGCGCGATCGCGGACGCCCTGCGTGAGAATTCCGCGCGCATCGTCAAAGCCAATGAAGCCGACATCGCCATCGGCGTCGAGAACGGAATGAGCGAAGGTCTTCTCGATCGTCTGCGGCTCGACCATGATCGCATCGAAGCCATTGCCGCATCAGTGGGAACGATCATCGATCTTGATGACCCGGTGGGCAACGTCGTCGTGGGACGGATTCTGCCCAACGGCATCCGCCTGACCCAGAACCGTGTGCCGATGGGGGTGATCGGCGCGATCTACGAAGCTCGTCCCAACGTCACCGTCGACATTGCAATCCTCGCACTCAAGGCAGGCAATGCCACTGTCCTGCGGGGAGGCTCCGCGGCGATGAACTCCAATGCAGAGATCGTCTCAGTGCTGCGCAAAGCAGTGGAGTCAGCCGGACTTCCCGCAGATTCGATCAACGGCATCGATCAATACGGACGCGACGGCGCCAACGTACTCATGAATGCACGTGACTACGTTGATCTCCTCATCCCACGGGGCGGGGCCGAACTCATCAACACCGTGGTGCAGGAGTCACTGGTGCCCGTCATCGAAACCGGAATCGGGAACGTCCACATGTTCATCGACTCCTCCGCCACGGTCAAGACCTCCGTCGACCTGGTGCTCAACTCGAAGACGCATCGTCCCAGCGTCTGCAATTCACTCGAAACCCTGTTGGTTCATGAGAAGGCTGCCCGGCGCGTTCTGCCCAAGGTCCTTGAGCGACTCGACGAAGCGGGCGTCGTTCTCCACGCCGACTCCACGGTCTCGGCACTCGCACCGGACTCGATGAAGGTCAAACGCGTCTCCAGGCGCGACTGGGCGAAAGAGTATCTGGACCTCGAACTCGCGGTGAAGGTCGTTTCGGGAATCGACGAAGCCATCGAACACATTCGTGCCTATTCCTCGGGTCACACTGAAGTGATCGTGACCAAGGACATCGACAATGCAGAGACATTCGTCACTGGCATCGATGCCGCAGCGGTCGGAGTCAACGTGTCCACTCGGTTCACCGACGGGGGAGAGCTCGGCTTCGGTGCAGAGGTGGGGATCTCGACCCAGAAGCTCCACGCTCGCGGTCCCATGGGGGTCGAGCAGCTGACGACAACGAAATGGGTCATGATGGGCAATGGGCAGATTCGGAACTGATCCAGCCTGGTCTGAGATCACCGACGGTGAACTCAGACTGCACTCATATTCATGTCGATGCCCATTTGTCACATCGTTCATGAGAAACTGAAGGCATAAGCACTGCGACGCAGACAGACTGCGTCATCATCACCGAGAAGGAGAGAGCACGTGAACGCAGCCCTGTTGACCACCGTTGCCGAAGGCGCGGAGAAGGCAGCCCACCACACCGAATTGCCGATGGATCCGATCTTCTACGGACTCATCACCCTCGCGATCTTCCTCTCGATGGCAGCTGTGAGCCGGTCGTGGAAGGGCATCTCCAACCGCCACTGATATGGCACAACATACACGCCGGGTCGGTGTCATGGGCGGCACCTTCGACCCCATTCACCACGGCCACCTGGTAGCAGCCAGTGAGGTGGCGTCGACCTTCAATCTCGACGAAGTCGTCTTCGTGCCCACGGGACGCCCGTATCAGAAGGACGCCGGAGAAGTCACCAGCGCCGAACATCGGTATCTGATGACCGTCATCGCGACCGCGTCGAACCCGCGCTTCACCGTCTCTCGTGTCGACGTCGATCGTCCAGGCCCGACCTACACCATTGACACGCTTCGTGACTTGGCCAGGAGCTACGGACCGGACACGGAGATGTTCTTCATCACCGGCGCGGACGCTTTGGCTCAGATTCTGACGTGGAAGAATGTAGATGAGCTGTTTTCCTTGGCTCACTTCGTCGGAGTGAGCCGACCGGGACACGAACTTCGCAGTGAGGGTCTTCCGGTGGACCGGTTGAGCCTGCTGCAGATCCCTGCGCTATCGATCTCGTCCACGGATTGCAGACTACGGGTGATGGATGGGGCGCCTGTTTGGTATCTGGTACCGGATGGGGTCGTTCAGTACATCGCGAAATACGAGTTGTACAGGAGTGAAAATGGCTGAGGAGCAGTTCACGTCACGTCGCGCCAGGCGAGAAGCCGAGCGGCTGGCTGCAGATCAGGCGTTCGAAGCACGAGAGACGCCTGAGCAGCCGAACGAGCCTTCATCGAACAATCGGGGCGAACTGCTCAGCCCGCCGCCCGCTCCTGCACAGGAACCCCAATCTCCGCTCAGTGCTCCCGAGCCCGAACCCGGCAGTGCCGATCCGGAATCGGCAGACGCCACTTCCCGCATCGATGCGGAGCCGACACCTCACAGCACTGCTGAGCGTGGCGCGTTGGCCTCGGACCACCCGCAGGACGCACGCCCTCCGGTCAACGCCGAAGATGGCCTCGACCCGCAACGGGCTCCGTTGCCCCACTTCGAATCCCGCACCGCTCGAAAGAACTACCTGCGCGAACATGGGCTGTCCGTGGAAGGTGACGTCTCCACCGGAGCGATCCCAGTCATTGCGGGCCCCGAGGAGACCTCACCCGAGGAATCAGACGAAACCACAGCCGCCGAGGACGAATCCTTCGACGCCGCCGGCTTCGGCGGATCGGCCGGCGAAGTCGCCGCCCGGGACTTCGAATCTCCTGTCACTGCCGATTCGGCGCCACGACCGACCGCCCTCGATGCCGCCCCCCGCGACGCACTGTCCCAGCCGATCGAGGATCTGGACGCCGAGGACTCGGCGACAGACCAGACTTCGGAACCTGCTGAGTCTGCGCTCCAGGAGTACGCTGCGTCTTCCTCACCTGAGCAGTCGGCAGCGGAGCCAGCGGATCCTGTGCCATCAGCAGTCGACGATGACGCTCCCAGCGAAGAGTCGGATGACGTGCGGGCCGCGACGTCCCGCGCGCGGCGCATGCCAATCGTGCAGCCGCCGAGCAGTTCGGGGGTGCGGGTCGTGACGGCAGCCTCGGCCCAGATTCCTGAGGTCGACAGTCCTGAGACGACCACCGATGCCGATTCCTCGGAATCCTCGCGGGATGGAGTCGACTCCCGTGTGGCCCAGGGCGAAGAGACGGCTGCGACCGTCGGCTCGCCCGGTTCTGATACGTCTGCGGACCAGTCCGATTCTGCGGACGGCTCCGACTCTGCGGACGGAACAGCAGCGGCTGCAGAGACCGGGTCCTCGTCCGACGATGCGGCGCGAGCTCTTGCAGCCAACCCTGAGACACGTCCCATGGAGGCTGTGCCAGAGGCCTGGGCGCTTCCCAATCCCGACTATGAGGACGAAGAGACCGAGAATCCTCCAGGGGCTCGCGTTCGCGCAAGCGCCGTCACCGGCCACGACGGCCGGATTCTTGTTGGCGAAGAACCATCCAAAGTACCCTATGTAGTGCTGGGTGTTGCTGCGCTCTTCGCAGTTGCACTCATCGTCATTGCACTGGTCATGTTGCTGTAATCATCTGAAAGGCTCTTGTGAGCGAGATCGCTGAATCAACCCAAATGCTGAGGACCGCCGCACGCGCGGCCGACGACAAGCTCGGCACCGATCAGGTGGCCCTGGATGTCAGTGCCACCCTCTACATCACTGATGCCTTCCTCATCATCTCTGCGGAGAACGATCGGCAGATCTCATCGATCGTCGACGCTGTCGAACAAGCCGTGCAGACGACCCACGGTCGAACGCCGCTGCGCCGTGAGGGCCGGGGGAGCGGTGATTGGGTTCTGCTCGACTTCGGCGACATCGTCGTCCATGTCTTTTCGCAAGAGCAGCGCGAGTACTACGCGCTCGAACGGCTGTGGAAGGACTGCCCAGTCATCGATCTGGAGCTGCCGATGCCTTCCGGCACCGACGACTCTCAATGACCAGGACCGTCATCTTCTGGCGCCATGGCCAGACCGACTACAACGTCGAACGCCGGTTCCAGGGCCAGACTGATATCCCGCTCAATGAGTTGGGCCGGACTCAGGCCGCCCAGGCAGCAAGCTACCTCAGAAAACTGGCTCCTGAGCTCATCGTCTCCTCGGACTTGTCACGGGCCGCTGATACGGCTGACGAACTGGCGTCACTGCTGAACGTCGATGCCACACGAGATGGCCGACTGCGTGAGACCGCCTTCGGCCAGTGGGAAGGTCATACGCGAGACGAGATCAACGCGTCCTGGCCCGAGGAACTCCAACAGTGGCTCAGCGGGGCCGATATGAACCCGCCCGGCGGCGAATCCCGCTCCGAATCGGGCCGACGCGTCTCCTCGGCGATCACCGACATCGTCGAGCGCTCCGAGGCCGCGACCATTGCCATCGTCGCCCACGGTGCGGTCCTGCGCGCAGCCGCAGAACTGCTGCTGGGCATGGACGGATCCGGTCGGCTGGCCGTTCTGGGCAACTGCGGACACGGCGAATTCGGCTTCACCGGATCCGCCTGGGTCCTCCGCAGCTGGGGCACGGTCCCCTCCTGACATGAGCTCTCACTGCTGCAGGGCGTGAACCGAGTGGATCATGCCCACCAGCGCCTGAGCCGATGAGTCCCAGTCGAATGCCTGTGCGTGCTTCTGCCCTGCCGCCGAAATTTCGGACCACAGCGCGGCATCGCTGAGGCGTTCGATCGCAGCCGCCACGTCACCGGCGTCGTCGGGGTCGAAGTACACAGCAGCGTCCCCTGCGATCTCGTGGAAGATCGGAATGTCCGAAATCGCCACCGGCACGCCCTGAGCCATCGCCTCGATGACAGGCAACCCGAATCCCTCCTCCTGAGACGCCGTGACCAGAGCGGTCGCGCCCTCGAGCAGGGTCGCATACTCCTCATCACTGACGCCGCGATGGAAGATCACCTTCGCCCGGTCTGGGATCAGTGCACGCAGCGCGGCCTCACGTCTGCCGTCGATGCGGCTGGCGACGTGCAGTGTCCAGCCCGGCAGCTGCTGCAGCGAGCGGATCAGCGTCTCGACGTTCTTGTACGGCAGAAATGACCCCATGTACACCAGCGACCGTGCATCATGCCTGTTCACGGAGCGCGCTCGGGCGACCGCAACCTCGGCGGCGTTGGACACCACAGTCACCGGCTTCGACGACAGGTGGTGATCGGCGATGAGCCCCTTCGTCGTTTCACTCACCGCCGCGATCGCATCGGCACGACCCAGCAGCACGCGCTGCGGGGCGAAGCTGAGGTGATAGGCCCGCCACAGCAGCCGGACAGCGGCCGGGAGATCGGCCGGGGGCAGCGGGTGCGAATAGTAGATGAGGTCATGGACGGTGAGGATGAGACCGTATCTGCGTCCGGTCGATCCCATCACCTGCATGGTGGAGAAGACCACATCGGCGCCGAGGGCGTTGAGCTTCCTCGCGATGAAGATCTCCTGCGGCGAAGTGGGGGAATTGAGCTTGACCCAGCGACAGTCGGGGAGAAGATTCAGCTGCCGTTCGTCACTGATGATGGCCGTGACCTCGATATCGGTTCCCTGCACGGCGCTGAGCAGGGCCTCAAGCAGGCACGAACCATAACGGGAGATGCCATCATGATGGGTCGTCCGGGTGAAGCGGGCATCGAAGAAGACATGGATGGGTTCGCTCGTCTGAGGCCTGCTTGTGCTTTTGCTCATGGAACTCCGAGTCGATAGTCTTATCAATTGTAAGTCTGCGTTCATCCGAGATTGCGTTCATCGTGACGAAGGGTCTGTGAGTGAAGGAAGCATCACCCGTGCCGGAGGCCTTGGGGCCTCGGTCATGATCCTAACGGTTCTCGCACTTGCCGCACTCATCATTGTCACACCCTTCATCACCCGCTGGCTCGGACGAGCCAGCGGATGGCTCCTGGCCGCCGCCTACATCGGCGTCGCCGCGCTGTTCACTCCCACCGCCGCCGAGGTGATGGCCGGCGGCACCCCGGAAAGCACCTACCAGTGGATTCCCTCCCTCGGTGTCGACCTGGCCCTTCGCGCCGACGGCATCGGAGTCATCTTCACCTACATCGCGCTCATCATCGGCGCGATCGTGCTCGTCTATTCGACGGGCTATCTGTCTCCGGGCCGCAACACGAGCTTCTACTGGCTGATGGTGATCTTCACCTTCTCGATGGTCTTGCTCGTCCTCAGCAACGATGTGCTGGTGCTGTTCGTCTGCTGGGAGCTGACCTCCCTGGCGTCCTTCTTCCTCATCGCCCGCTCGGGCTCGCCCGCGCAGTCGCCGTCGTTTCGCACCATGCTCATCACCTTCATCGGTGGGCTCTCACTCCTTGTGGCCACCGGCGTCATCGTTGCCGCGACCGGCACGAGCAACCTCCACGAAGCACTGACCTCCTCGGTCTGGTCGGCTCAACCCGCCACGACGACTCTCGTGGCGATCCTCGTCGCGGTCGCTGCGATGACGAAGTCCGCACAGTTCCCCTTCCACTCCTGGCTGCCCGACGCGATGGCCGCGGCCACACCAGTGTCCGCCTACCTGCACGCTGCAGCCGTGGTCAAGGCCGGCATCTTCCTGATGCTGCGATTCTCGCCCGCCTTCCACACCACCGCCGCGTGGAACTCTCTGCTCATCGTCGCCGGACTGATCACGGCATGCATCGGCGGATGGTTCGCCCTCAACCAGTACGACGTCAAGAAGCTGATGGCCTATTCGACGGTGTCGCAGCTCGGACTCATCACTGCCGTGATCGGCATCGGCTCCGAAGCCGCGATCGCCGCTGCGACTCTGCACGTCATCGCGCACGCACTGTTCAAATCCGGGCTGTTCATGATGGTCGGCGTCGTCGACCATCTGGCTGGGACCCGTGAGCTGACCCGGATCCCACGCCTGATGCGTGCGGCACCCGTCTCCTTCACGGTGATGATCGTCGGCTGCGCCTCGATGGCGGGAATCCCTCCGATGCTCGGCTTCGTGTCGAAGGAATCCCTCTTCACCGCATTCACCGACACCCCCGGTTCGGTCTGGACCGGGTGGGCGGCGCTCCTGGTGGCCGTGGCCGCTTCTGTGCTCACCTTCGCCTACTGTGCGAAGACCGTATGGGGTGCATTCATCGACGGCAAGCCCGTAGACAGGGCTCGGCTCGGGCACACTTCGCCCGTGATGCTCATCTCGGCAGCTGTGCCGATCATGGCTTCCCTACCGCTGAGCTTCGTCCTGTTCGCCCTCGACAACCCTCTGAATCAGGCTGTTCAGGCGGCGATTCCCGAGGCGACCGAATCCGTCCACCTGGCACTGTGGCACGGGCTGAACAAGGAGTTGGTCGCTTCGCTGCTCATCATAGTGTTCGGCGTGATCATCATCGTCAACCGCTCACAGGTCTTCGCCTTCTTCCACCGAGCCACCCTGGGCTTCAACGGCGCCGATGTCATCGCCGGCATCGGGCAGGGTCTGCGGAGAATCGGCAAGACGCTGGGCATCTTCGCCAAGCCCATGAATTCCGGGCCCTACCTCGCAATGTCGCTGAGCGGCCTCGCGGTGCTCGCATTCACAGCCGTCCCCTTGATCTACTCGGATCTGCCACCATTGCAGGAAGGTCTGTGGCGGCCGGTCGACATTGTCCTTCTCGTCCTCATCACTGTTGCCGTCCTCGTCGTCTGCACCTCCCACTCGCGTCTGACGACAGTGGTCGCACTGTCAGGAGTCGGCATCCTCGCGACCGTGCAGATCTTGGCACTCGGCGCTCCGGACGTCACCCTCACCCAGCTGCTCGTCGAAGCGATGACGATCATCGTCATCATGCTCGTTCTGCAGAAGCTCCCACGCTCATTCTGGAAGTACCCGAAGCGACTGCAGGGCATGCGCGCCATCTTCGCCGTCCTCGTCGGCCTTGCGGCCACCGTGCTCACTCTGGCCCTGAACGGACGTCGTGAACGATCCGATCTCGGCCTGTACTACATCGAGAACGCTCCGGACATCAGCGGCGGACACAACATCGTCAATACGATCCTCGTCGAATTCCGTGCCCTGGACACCCTCGGTGAACTCACCGTCCTCGGCATGGCCGGGATCGCCATCGTCGCGGTGATGTCGACCGTCAAGGACAAATTCATCGATCCGCCGGCAGAGAACATCCCCGAGCCGCCGAGGCAGGCCTGGGTGTCGATCCGGCCCCGGGGCACGACGGCCTATCGCGCCGTCCACGAGGCCTGGCCCAACGTGATCCCCCCGCAGCTGACGATCAAGATCCTCGGACCGCTGTTGGCGATCAGCTCGCTGGTGATCTTCTGGCGTGGACACAATGAGCCGGGGGGAGGGTTCATCGCCGCTCTGGTCGGCTCCGCAGTCATCGGCCTGCTCTACATGTCCACGGCGAAGGATCGGGCCATCGGTCCACCACGCGCACCCATGTACCTCATCGGATCGGGTGTGGCCACGGCAGTGGTGACCGGACTCATCGGACTGATCTTCGCAGGCTCGTTCCTCAAGCCCATGCACGGCTATTTCCTGGGCCAGCACTTTACGACCTCGATGATCTTCGACCTTGGCGTCTATCTGGCCGTGATCGGCCTGATGCTGTTGTCGTTCAATCTGCTCGGGGTCTCGGACTCCGCAGTCACTCCAGCCGGCGATGACGTGCTCACTAACGGGATCATCCATCGTGACGTCGAACGGACCCGCGAACGGGCGGATGAGCTGATCTACGGTGAACTCAGCGGTCCGATGGAGGCCATCAGGGGCGAACGCCCTGAACGTGAGCGACGAGCCAAGGCAAGCGACCCCGGCGCGAAGGTGAGGGCCTCATCAACTCATATCCTCCACGGTGATGCGCCGATCGAACGATCCGACCGCGGTGGAGACGAACTGTCACCAGGGCACGAGCAGGAGCGTGTGAAATGATCCTCGCTCTCACCATCGGTGTCCTCACCGCCGGCGGCGTGTATCTCATGATGCAGCGGTCGATGGTCAGGGGAGTCTTCGGACTCACCCTCATCTCGCACGCCGCGAACTTCATTCTGCTCTCGGCCGGTGTCGGTGCCTGGCGTGTCGAACCCCTGAGCAATCGCGGCGACCAGAGCATGGCGGCCGACCCTCTGCCCCAGGCATTCGTGCTCACCGCCATCGTCATCACCCTGGCCGTGACGATCTACATGCTCGCCCTTGCCGTGCTCGGCCATGACGACGATCAGAAACGGGCTCCAGAGACCGGGGAAGGACGCGAATCATGAACTCGGCATTCCTGTTGCTGCTCATCGGCGTTCCGCTGCTGTCCTCGGCTCTGAGCGTGCTCATCACCTCCCGCGCCGTCGACCGCTTCCTACTCCTGGCCGCCCCGATCTTCGTCGGTGTCTCCGGTGTCCTCCTGCTCCTCGTCCACGAGCGTCATCCGGTGATCGCACATTCCGTCGGCGGTTACGTCCCCGGTTTGGCCATCCCCTTCGTCTCCGACACCTTCACAGCGCTGATGCTGGTGCTGACGTCGATGATTGCGGTCGTGAGCTGCATCTTCCTGATCACGACCGGTGAAGACCAATACCGCTTCGTCCCAGCGCTGATCCTGATGATGCTCACCGGTGTCTACGGGGCGCTCCTCACCGGAGACCTCTTCAACTTCTTCGTCTTCGTCGAGGTCATGGTCCTGCCGGGTTACGCGCTCATCGCGGTGACCGGAACCTGGCGCCGCCTCGGCGTGGGGCGTATGTACGTCATGGTCAATCTGCTGACCTCGACGATCCTGCTCATCGGGGTGGGATTCGTCTACGGCTCCCTGGGCAGTGTCAATATCGCGATCATCTCACGGATGGGAACTCCGACCGGGCAGGGAGCGTTGGCCATCGGGGTCGTGCTCCTGGCCCTCATCATCAAGGCCGGGGGAGCGCCCTTCCACGGTTGGCTGGTCCGCAGCTACCCGAACACCTCTGCGGGAATGATGGCGTTGTTCTCGGGCCTGCATTCGAAGGTCGCCGTCTACGCGATCTACCGAATCTACACCTCCGTGTACGGAGACCCGGCGCCCTGGGTCAACGTCATCGTCGTCATCTCCATCGCCAGCATCCTCATCGGGTCCCTGTCGGGATTCGGGCAGAACAGGGTCCGCAACGTCCTCGCATTCCAGATGACCGCCGGAATCGGACACATTCTGCTCGGCGTGGTCCTGCTGACTTCGGCCGCGCTCGGGGCCGGCGCCTTCTACATGGTCCATCACATGATCACGATGTCTGGCCTCCTGCTCATCATGGGCGCAGTCGAGCAGACCTATGGCACCGGCTCATTCAAGAAACTCTCCGGACTGGCCAGCAGAGAGCGGTGGGCGACGACACTCATGGTGCTCGGACTCTTCTCTCTGATCGGCCTCCCCCCGACCTCGGGTCTCTGGGGGAAGGTGGGCCTCATCACCGCCGCCACCGGCAGCCGGAGCACCATCGGCTGGTGGCTGGTCGGAGCAATCGTCATCGGCGCCGTGATCAGCCTGCTCGCCCTGCAGCGGACGTGGCGCAATACGTTCTGGGGACAGCCGATGCAGAGCTATCATCCGGATTCTGCGGACACCGGCAGAGCACCGGCGGAGCCGATCACGAGAAGTGTCCGCATCCCCGCACGGCTGCTCGTGCCGGGAACGTTCATGATCGCTCTGTCCGTGGCGATCTTCGTCTATCCTGAACCCCTGCTCGAGATCGTTGATCGGGCGGCGGTCGGGCTGCTCGACCACAGCGAATACATCGGGGCGGTGATCGGATCATGAGGCGTCTCATCAACGCAGTCTCATACGTCTGCTTTATCGAATGGGCGATCATCGTCGGGTCGCTGACGGTTGCATCTCGACTCTTTCGGGCCCATCGTCAGTATGCCAATCCGATGATCGTGGAAGTTCCGCTCCGGTGCGTGACTGACCTCGAGGTGACACTGTTCGCCTCGTCGATCACGATCACGCCCGGCACACTGGTCGCAGCGATCGCGTCAGGTTCGTCCTCTCAGCCGCCGGTGCTCTTCGTCCATGCCCTGTTCGAGGACTCGGAGGAATCCGCGTTGGAAGGTCTCTATGACATGGAATCCCGTCTGTTGGCGATGACCAGAGGCCGTGGGCCGTCCACGGCCGCGCACACCGTGAAAGAGCCAGACTGGGAGGAGGGCAGCTCATGAGAGTCGTCGTCAGCATCTGCATCCTGATTCTCGCCGCGGCCATCATCGTCGGCCTGATGAGGGTGCTCACCGCCAAAGATCTGGGCTCTCGGGCGATCGTCAGCGATCTCATGTACTTCGCAGCGCTGGGCATCCTCACAATGTTCGGGATGCTGGCGTCCTCGTCGATCGTCCTCGACGCGATCTTCCTCGCCTCGATGGTCGGCATCCTCGCAACCATTGCACTGGCGCGCATCCTCACAAGGGGGCAGCGCTGATGAACGATGCTGTGGCAGTCACCCTCGTCGGTGTCCTCGGGATCACTGGTTCCCTGCTTGTGCTGGTCTCCGCAATCGCGATGTTCCGCGTCAGGGACGCCCTGTCCCGAATCAACGTCTTCTCACCGGCCACCGGTCTCGGGTTGCCTCTCATCGTGGTGGCGGCATTTGTGTATGACCTCCATGCCGAGGGCTTCCGCTTGGGCTCTCTGCTGATGGCGATCGTGGCAGTGGTGTGCCTCATCACAGTCTCCTCTGTGGCCAGCAATACGCTCGCGCGCGCAAGCGTCCTGTCCGGACAGCCCATCCACCGCAAGACCTCGCCGAATCGACTGGCTCGCCCACCCGAAGGCGTCGTCGACGTCGATCCGGACGCCGTCGACGATAGCGAGCATCGGGACTGAGCCTCTGGTTTGTTGTCGTCCGCTCTGTGTCATGGCCCCTTGCCGACCCGCTTTCAGGGATGCCACCCCTATTCAGCCCCGACTTGAGTTAGCCTGGCCTATCCTACTGTGAGCGGGGGTCACCGCGACGCCAGATTGCAGTGGGAAGTCACCCAGGTTCCAGACGCTCCTCATCGGCAACGTCCACAAGACCGGACGGACCAGAGAGGTCAGAGCGGTATGGCTGAGAATCGCTGCTGGTGTTGTCATCGCCCTCGTCTTCAAAGCGCTGCTCACGTTCGGGCCGTCGACGCCGACGTTCGAGGCGCAGGAGTTCATCGGCGGCAGCCGTTCGATCATTCCAGCCGGCGTCGTCACCTTGATGATCTTCTGGAGGGGCACGGACATCGAAGAACCTCAGCGGTGAGCTCAAGGCCGCCACGGACAGGACCCTTGACGGACCTCTGCTCGGAGTCGTCGCACTGGGCACGACCTCTGTGGGGCTGAAGGGGGAGGAGACCACACTGTTCGTGTGGTCCGCGACTCGGACGCATACATCGGAGCAGACGTCGGCGCTGGGTCAGACTGCCTCCGGACTCCTCGGCATCCTCGTCGCGATTGCACTGGCGAGGCTGATCTCTCAGTACCTGCTCCGGCTCAACCTCTCCGGGACCTTTCGCTTCACCGGGTCCTTCCTCATCATCGTCGTGGTGAGGGTTCTCGCCTCTGGGTTCCACGACCTGCAGGAAGCAGGTGTCATGCCCGGACCCCATTCCCTTGCCTTCGACCTGTCGCGCGTGATCCTGCGGCGTCTGTCCGAAGAGATTCCACATGACCACACCATCCATGTCCACGGCTGCCCTGGCAGCGGCTGTTGTCAGCCGCGTCCTCCTGCTCACGGGGTGCGAACCCCATCAGAAGTCGGACGAAGCGATTGCAGTCTCGAGCACCGCCGACAAGTGCGACGTATCCGCCCAAGAGGCACCGGCCGGGACTCTCAAAGTCGATGTCACCAACGACGGAACCGAGGTCACCGAGTTCTACCTCCTCGGCGAGGACAGTACCGAGGCCGCTGCGAAGGACACTCAGCTGTCAGAGCGAGCGACAACGCAGTCCGCCGCCTATGTCAAGGATCAGACGAAGCAGCTGCAGTCAGACACCGAGAAGTTCGCGCAGGCGTAGCCGGAGGGTGATGACGACAGAGCACGGGTCCTCAACGCGAAGGTGAGGAAGCATCGGGAGCGCATCGACCCCGTAGCCGAATCGTTCGGCGACGTCGATCCCAAGCTGGACCTGCGTGAAGCCGACCGAGAAGACAGACGGAAATGGACCGGCTGGCCTCTCCTCGACGAGGTCGCGACGTGCAAGGTCACTGGTGAGGAAGAAACCTGGTCGCACACGGAACTGTGGGACGTCCAGGCCAACGTCGACGGCGTCCTCATCGTCTATCAGGACCTGCAGCCGCTGCTGGCGACGAGGGACAAAGAACTCGACTCCACTCTGGAGATGCGCTTCGCCGCTCTCTCGAAGGTTCGCGACGGGCACCGGGACGGTGACGGATTCGTGCTCTGCACCGACCCGAGCAAGGATGAAGTCAAGGAACTCTCCGATTGAGTCAACGCATTGTCCGAGCCGCTGCCGGTGCTCACAGACAAAGTGATGGGCTGATGGATGAGCGGCCCGGTGTCTCCCGCAGGGCGATGTTCGGCCTCGGCGGGGAACCCTCGTCGTCGGTGCCGCCGCAGGCTTCTGAGCCCATGACGGTCTCGCCGCAGCCGCAGTCTCTTCCTGGATTCCGACGGCGAGGATCGATTCGGCAGCGCGGACAGCCTGCCCGACGAAGTCATCGAACTGCCACACTTTCCCCGGGGACATGCTCGAAGACAGCAGAGTCGGCGGAGGACATCTGGATGCGGGCCTCTTCGCCGTTGCGCCCGGAGCCGAAGAGGGCGGCTACATCGGCCAGGGCCTCTTCGGAGAGCGGGTTCGAGCAGAAGCATCGCCTCAGGTGAGAGGCTGCTGCCGCTCAGCCAGCACACAGCGGCAGATGAGTCAGGCCCGGCCCGTGGTGCGCATCGTGATGTTGATCCTGCCGCCGCCGAGGTGGTCCAATCGTCCGTGCACGGGGGCAGTGTCCTCGCGTATCGACATCACACCGTGATAGGCGAAGCGGGCGGGCCCACCGAAGACGAAGGCATCTCCGGAGGCAAGGCGAATGTCCTCAAAGGGCCTGTTGCGGTTGATCGTGTTGCCGAAGCGAAAGACACATGTGTCACCGAGTGACAGTGACACGACGGGAGCAGGATCGAATTCGTCCTTGTCCTGGTGCATGCCCATCTTCGCTCGAGCATCGTAGTAGTTCACCAGCGCCACGTCGGGGCAGTAGTCCTCGGGCACAAGCCCCCACAGGCGCGGGGCATCGTTGGGGGAGTCGGGATCGTCGGTGACCACCTCGGCGGCGGAGGAGACGACCTGGCGACTCAGGCGAATCATCCAGTCCGGGAACGACAGCACTCGCTCGTTATTGACATCGCGGGCGTAGCGATCGTACCGGCCCGGCTGCCAATGCCAGCCCAAGCCGATGGTGCTCACACTCATCGGATGCCCAGCGATTGACGTCGCATGTGCCGGCACCGGCCCCGACTGCCACTTCGCGTACTGCCTCATGATCCAGGATTGGGCCGCCTCATCGAGAAATCCGGGTAGCCAGACCGCACCCGGCGCGATGACGTGGGGGCGGCGGTCGAAGGCCTCATCGGCGAACAATGACTCCATGACGGGTGGAATCGAACTCAGAGTTCCGCGAGTTCGATGGACTCGTCCTGCAGGCGTGCGGCGGAGACGCTCCTGCCGATGAGTGCGCGCAGTTCGTCACCGACGTCCCAGATGTTGACGTTCATCGCCGCTGTGACGGATCCGCCGCGGGTCCAGAACACGATGAACTCACCGCTCGACGTGTCGCCGCGGATGACGACATCGTCGCCACTGGCGCCATGGCCGACGTATTCCATGCCGAGATCGTACTGGTCGGTGTAGAAATACGGCTGCCAGTCGTATTCGCTGTCGCCGCCGGTGATGGTCGTTGCTGCGACTTCGGCCTGGCGTACGGCGTTGTCCCAGTGTTCGACGCGCAGTCGCTGATTCAGCAGTGTGTTCTGCGCTGCGGCGATGTCGCCGATGGCGAGGATGCTCGGGTCGCTCGAGCGCATGTGCTCATCGACGACGACGCCGTCCTCGGTGTCTAAGCCGGCGGAAGCGGCGAGGCCGATGGTGGGGTCTGCACCGATACCCACGACCACGAGGTCGGCAGGCAGGTCTCCGGCACTGGTCTGGACGGATTCGACGGTCTTGGTTCCCGAGAAGCCGGTCGTGTCCGCGTCGGTGACGAACTCGACTCCGTTTGCCCGGTGGAGTTCTTCGAAGTACTGGCCGATCTCCGTGCCGAGGGCAGACTTCAGTGGGGGAGACGAGCGGAGGACGACAGTGACGTGGCATCCGGCATTCTTGGCCGCCGCCGCGACTTCGAGGCCGATCCAGCCGCCACCGATGATGACGACCTTGTTGCCTTGGCCGAACTGCGACCGGATGGAAACAGCGTCACCGGCATCGCGAAGGGTGTGGATGTTGCCCAGATCAGCACCGTCGACGTCCACGGCCCGCGGTGTGGAACCGGTGGCCAGGATGGCCTGTCCGTAGGCAAGGCTCTCCCCGTTGTCGAGAGTGATGTTCTGCTGCTTCGCATCCAGTTCGGTGACGGTCGTGCCGAACAAGGTGGTCACATCGTGGGCCGGGTACCAGTCCTCACCGCGCAATGCCGAATCTCCGGGATCCGAACCTTCGAGCATGACCTTCTTAGACAGATCAGGACGGTAATAGGGCGCGGCCGGATCGGCGCCGATGAGAGCGATCGATGAAGTGTAGCCGCCGTCACGAAGGGCCTTGGCTGCAGTTCCGCCGCCGATTCCGGCGCCGATGATGACTGTTCCGAATTGCTGGGCCATTGTCATCCTTCCATGAGGGAATTTCTTCCACCTTGTA
>JAKDSA010000132.1 GCA_030457025.1 Brevibacterium sp.
TTCGCGACTATCTCGCCGGGTTCAACAGTCGAGTCCGCGACGCGGTCATGGACCTCCGCGAGGGTCCACCCGTTTTCACCCCACCGCGGAAGATCGAGGACGAGGTCGCCGCCTGGCGCGAGCGCCGGGTCGCTCGTCGCGAAACGACGAACCCGACCCCGACGGAAGGTCCGGGCAGACCGCCTCGGCGGTGGTGGCACTAGACCTCTGCGCGCAGCCGTTCGAGGGCCAGGTGCGCCAGCAGCGCGGCCTGATCTCCCAGCACGGTGTCATCGAAGATGACGAAGGGGGAATGGTTGTCGCCCTGTTTCTCCTCGGGTACGTCCGTGCGTTTGGCGCCGAGCATCACGTAGGTGCCCGGGACCTCCTGCAGGACGAAGGAGAAGTCCTCGCTGGGCATGATCGGCTGGTCCGCGACCTCCACCCGGTCCTCGCCCAGCAGGCCGCGGACCTGGTCAAGGGTCCATGCGGTCTCGGTCTCGTCGTTGACGGTCACGGGATACTGCACC
Source organism: Brevibacterium sp. (assembly GCA_030457025.1). Classification (GTDB taxonomy): domain Bacteria; phylum Actinomycetota; class Actinomycetes; order Actinomycetales; family Brevibacteriaceae; genus Brevibacterium. The sequence continues at coordinate 510 of JAKDSA010000132.1, forward strand.
TCGAAGTCCACCTCGGCGGTGCATCCGTGAGCTTCGGCGATACCTCTGGCCAGCTGCTTCGATTGGGTGCGCACGATGTCCGATGACTCCTGTGACAGCGTGCGCACGGTGGCACCGAGGCTCGCCGAGGCGGGGATGACGTTGACCGCCTCACCTGCCTTCAGCTGTGTCACGGACAAGGCGATCGGGTCGAAGGCGTTGATGCGACGGCTGACCATGTTCTGCAGGGCGGTGACGACTTCGGCCAGGGCTGGGACCGGGTCGATTGCCGACTGCGGCTGGGACCCGTGGCCCCCGCGTCCGTGGAGGGTGATGCGGAGGACATTGGAACCTGCCTGCAGAGTCCCGGGCTTCGTGGTCACGATGCCCCGGTCTCCCATATGGACGTGAGCGCCGAAGGCAGCGATCGCCCGGGAGCCTGCCGCGTCGAGCACGCCCTCGTCGATCATCACCGATGCCCCGTTGCAGCCCTCCTCGCCGGGCTGGAACATGAAGACGACGTCGCCGGCGAGCTCCGCGCGGTGCGCATGCAGCAGCTCGACGGCGCCCACGAGTCCTGCGGTGTGCAGGTCGTGACCGCAGGCGTGCATGTTCGCATTCGCCGAGGTGAACGGTTCGTCGGTCTGCTCCTGAATGGGCAGCGCATCCATGTCCCCTCGCAGGAGGACGGCGGGTGCATCCGCGGGCTTCTGCGGATGAGTGCCACGCAGGACCGCCACCACCGAGGTGGTCTCAACTCCCGTACTGATCTCCAGATCGAGGCCCTCGAGGGCGGCGAGAACCGCGGCCTGCGTGTGCGGCAGGTCGAGGCCCACCTCGGGGTCGGCATGCAGCCGTCGTCGCAGATCCTGCAGCTGCGGCAGCAGAGCGTTCGCCTTGCTCAGGAGCGCGCTCACAGCATTCCCACGAGGACGCTGGCGATGATGACTGAACCAGAGCTGACCGAGGTGAAGCCGCCGACAAGCATCGGCGGCAGCATGACATTGAGAAGGGCTTCCTTCTCATCGTCATCGCGGGCGATGGAGCGTGCGACCTCGTTGGTCAGCAGATAGTCGGCAGGGAAGCCGTACATGGCAGTCAGCGCCACCGACATTCCCAGTGGGGCCTTCCAGCGCAGCAGCTTCGTGGCGATGAAGCCGCCGACGACGATGCCGATGCCGCCGACGATGAGGATCGAAATTGTGGGCAGGAACGCGTCGATGACGTCCTGCACGGAGGCCGAGACCAGCGGGGCCATAACGATTGCGATCACGCCGGCCATGGCGACGCCGAAGGAGTTCGACCGTTCCATCGCCTTGTCGGGCGAGAGGCCGATCGCGGTGGCGGCGATGCCGAGGATGAGAGCGAGAATCGATGACGGGATGTGCGTCGGGACGGCCAGCAGTGTCGCGATGGAGCCGCCGACGAGGATGAGGAAGAGCATGAACAGCTGGTTGTCGACGAGGAACGCCGGCAGTGTGACGAGCTTCTTCTTCGTGGCGGCCTCTGCCTCGTCTTCGTGGTGAGCGGCAGCGAGTTCGTGGAGTTCGCCGCTGTCGCGCAGGTTCTTGGCGTAGCGACGGAGCAGGAAATTCGTCATCGGCATCGACGGCAGGGACTGCAGCATGAGCACGAGAGCCGGGAGAACGATGATCGCCGAGGCGGCTCCGGACGCTGTCAGGCCCTCGGTTGTGAGGCTGGTGGCGACGATGCCGCCGGCCAGGGGCCCGGAACCGGCCACGGAGGTCTCGAACCCGAAGATGGGCGCGATGATGAGGAAGATGAGGCCGACGGCGACCGCCATCCCGGACAGTGCGATGACCACTGAACGCCATTGCTTGAGCATCACCCGGAGCGGAATGAGCGTACCCATGTGGAAGAGCAGCGGAGCGACGAGAATCGTGTAGACCTGGACCAGCATCGAGTCATCGATGACGGTTTCCGGGACGATGCCGATCTTGGCGAAGATGAAGATGCCCAGCATCGCCACGAGGAGACTGGGGACTCGGGCCTTGGACCAGATCGAGACCAATTCGCCGACGGCGATGAAGCCGAGCACGATCGCGGCAGCGTAGATGCCTTCCATAGCGATCCTTTCAAAGGTGGTAGGTGGAGCATGAGTGCGGTCGTCACATCCACGACAGTGAGGATATGAACTAACTCACAGAGAGTACGTTATTGCCTGTTCTGCCCCAGTGCCTATGTCTTTCTCAGTATTCAAGATATTGAAAATGCTTCATGGCGGGTCCTGCTGGCTGAGGCATCGGCTGTGGCAGGGCGTCGTGAGAGCGAATTGAGACGAGAACTGGTGCAGGGCATAGGCTGGACGTATGAGCTTTCTGCAGTTCCTGCACGAACGAGGAATCACCGAACGACCAGGGTCGTCCAAGCGCCCCCTGGTGATCGCCCACCGCGGCTATTCCGCGGTGGCCCCGGAGAACAGTCTCGCCGCGGTGGATGCCGCCCGCGCCCTCGACGTGGACTTCATCGAAGTCGACACCTCCACGAGCGCCGATGGGGTTCCGGTCATCCTCCACGACCCCGACCTCGACAGGACCACGAATCGCAAGGGTCCGGTGGCCAACCTGACCGCGGAGGAGCTGTCCTTCGTCGACGCCGGCTCGTGGATGGGGCCGGGATTCACCGGAGTTCGGATTCCCACGCTGGCGGCCGTCATGCGAGATATCCAGCACCGAGGTGGTGAGCTGCTCCTCGAGCTCAAGGGGGAGTGGTCCTCCGGAGCGGTGGCCCAGATCTCAGAGCTCGTCGTCGAGACCGGCACTGCCGATCGGATGGTCGTGCAGTCGTTCAACACAGAGACCCTCGCCGCCTGCAGAGACATGCTGCCGATGGTGTCGCGGTTCCTTCTGCGCATGGTTCCACGCCCCGAGGACATCGAGACCGCACGGGCACTGGGCGCCGTTGCGATCAATCCTTCATACAAGGGATTCTCCATGCGCAGGTCCGTGGTCACCGAGATTCGGGACAACGACCTGGGCGTCTTCGTCTGGACGGCCGATTCCATGAACGAGTGGCGCGAACTCCTCGACGCCGAGGTTGATGGCATCATCACCAACCACCCGGGGCGTCTGCAGGGTTTTCTGGCGGGTCGCTTTGACCCAGTGAAGTGAACTTCCGTGATCTGTGAGTGACGTCACTGAACGCCGATTTGCCCTCGCTGCGCGAAGCCGTGTAAATTCTTACCTGTTGCCCCGATAGCTCAGTCGGTAGAGCATCTCCATGGTAAGGAGAAGGTCAAGGGTTCGAATCCCTTTCGGGGCTCTCGTGCCGCTTAAATGCGGCGCTGGGGCGGGGTAGCTCAGCTGGTTAGAGCGCACGACTCATAATCGTGAGGTCGGGGGATCGAGTCCCCCTCCCGCTACCATTCGAAGAACCTCCATCCACTGGATGGGGGTTCTTCTCATTCACAATCTCGTTCCCCAGCAGTTGAGCCAGCGTGATGTCCATGTAGTTGGCGATCGCCAACAGTTCATCAATTCGGAATGGGATCTGACCCCTCAGCCGATTAGAGACATTCTTTTGCGCGAAGCCTAGGAGCTGCGCAACGTCTGCCTGCTTCAACTGTTTCCGAACCATCCAGGCCCGCACCTCGAGCCCAATGCGCTCGTTTTCAGAAACTGCAGTTTGTTCCTCGCTCTGTATCGTCATGGTCCTACTGTATACGCTCAGCATCTGGCGGTAAACCACTGCGCGTATGCGAAACGTCGAAAACGTAGTTCGGGTCCTTGCAGGCGTATACGGTCACAGTATACGGTGAGAGTATGAGGTTTTCGAAGCAAGTTAGGGCCAACGTGATGGCCGAGATGGGGAGGCGCGAACTGCGCCAGCTGGATGTAGCCGAGATTCTGGAAATCTCCCAGAACAACATTTCCAAACGCCTACACGGTGCCGTGGATTGGAAACTCGGTGAGTTGCTGAAATTGGCCAAAGCCTGGGATATCCCGTTGGCGACGCTTCTAGATGGGGCCGAAGAGGACCCGTTTGCACCAAACGGTGATGCTAAGGCGGTGAAAGCCTCATGAGCACGGAACTCGTCAGCACTTTTTCGGCTCATCGTAAATAAGAGTGTAGAACCGGTCTGAAACCACCGGACTCAAGTAGGCACCTCGCGATGTAATGAGTCAGGTTACGAAACCCGAGTGCCGATCCTCGAAGGTGCTCGAGCCGACCATTGATCGATTCGGTGGGCCCATTCGACGTTCCGGGCCTGGTGAAGAACGCCAATACATCCGCTGCGCGGCGTTTCAGTGTTCTTCCCAACCGCCTCAACTCAATCAAACCAGCAGGCAGTCCTGCCGACAAGACATCGATGACAGCCTGCAAGAGCTTCTTGCCTTCGCTACGGTCCTCAGCCCGGTAAGCAGCCACGATGTCTTGATAGATGGCCCAGGTGACTTCGACCTCGGTGAGGTTCGCATCAGCAAAGAGACTGACAATCCGTTCTTGCTGCCGCCTTGTGAGCAGGTCCGTGCCCGTGTGCAGCGTCCTCCTTGCCCGATACAACGGGTCCTTCGCTCGTCCACGATGTCCAGTTGTCTCCTGCTGGACGCGGCGGCGAACGTCATCGAGGGCATCACCAGCAAGCTTGACGACGTGGAACGGGTCCATGACTTCCACCGCATCAGGCAGTTCCTCCGCGGCTGCGGTTTTGAACCCGGAGAATCCGTCCATCGCAACGACCTCAATGCCATCACGCCAGTCTTTCGGTCGTGAGGCCAACCATTGTTTGAAGACCTGCTTCGACCGACCGGGCACCATATCGAGAAGGCGTGCAGGTCCGGTGCCCTGGCTGATCGGGGTGAGATCGATGATGACGGTGACGTATTTGTCTCCGCGGCGAGTGTGTCGCCATACGTGCTCGTCGACACCGATCACAGACACACCGTCGAATCGATTCGGATCGTTGATCAGCAGCCGGTGTCCTTCGGCCAGGACCGCGGAGTTCGCGGTATGCCAGGACACCGCGAGCTTGTCAGCGATCACGGACACGGTGTCGTGATCAACAACGAGTGCACGCAGTGCCCAATCGAGTCCGGCTCGAGAGATCTTGGCCCGGGCTGGTGCCGCAGCCGTGGTGTCCTGGCGCCACACGTGGCCGCATTCGATGCACTTGTAGCGACGCAGGCGAATATGCAGTGTCGTTGGCCTGTGGCCGAAGGGTTCATGTGCCAGCCGCCGCAGAACAGTGTCGCGGATATCGCCGTGACCGCCACACCGGCGGCACCAATCATCGGCCGTATTCGGTCGGCATTTCAGCACCGCTTTGTGGGCGGTGATGTGTTGGCCGATGCATGTCAGGTCAAGGGTGTCGAGGCGGCAGAATGTCGTGAGGTCAGGCGTCGAGAATATAGGGTTGTCCACGTCGAGGTCTTTCGGATGGGCAGTGTGAGAACTTCCATCATCGGAAGACCTCGACGTCTATCCGGGTAGCGACTCGCTCTGTTTGAAATTCATCGGTATACACTCTCGTTTGCGAAGAGCCCGTTTGAGGGCAGAAGTGGTTCGATCTTCTCCCACTGCTCATCAGTGAAGACTCGGTGTCGTTGCTGTGTAGTCACGTCTCCACCGTGCCAGTCCTGGAATGGTCAATAAAGGAGACACGCCCTAGGTCGCAAACGGTCATTTGAGGCGCACCTGACTCGCACCCCCATGGGCTTGATCCAGCTCTCTAGCCACTTGTGATCTCCCTGCTTCGAACAGAACGGTATCCAGCAGAGTCGGCACGTTCGTGTGTCAGAGGAATAAGGCAGGCTAGAGCCCAGCCTCCTCAAATGCTCTCCCTAAGCTTTCGTTGTCACTAGTGCAAGGAAAACCAATTGGAACCAATCACCGACTATCACCAAACGATTCGCGAATGGATCACCCGCTTCAGTAAGAATCCCAACTGCGATTTTGGATCTGCTCTTCACTCTGACAGCAGCCGTTATCCGATGGTTGAAGGAGGCGGCAACTTCGATGCGGGGAAGATGGTTGTCAGAGCGCTCAATACTGGAGTTGATGCTCTTCGTGCGATCGTAGATATGGAGAATCGTCAGAAACGTGTCGGTCTCAATGTGCCGGGTCTTTCAGTGCTCTCGCGAACCGGCATGGTGTCTGCATCACTCGCAATCTGGTTGCTCGAACCCGACGACGCTGATATTCGCTTTGAGCATGGACTCAGATTGTC
>JAKDSA010000133.1 GCA_030457025.1 Brevibacterium sp.
GAACTCGTCGCCGCGATCGCCTCCCGCGCCGGCCTGGAGACAGTCAAGGGTATGGTCCGCCCTCCCGGGCATTCCGCGGATCTGGGCCCTGCCGAGGCGGGTGTCGCCGAAGTGGAACGACGCTTGGCGGCCAATCCCTTTGCCGCCCCCGAAGCTGATGACCTGCGAGAACTTCGTTTGGGTGTGCGGGAGCTTGCTGTCGCCGAGTCCGCGGGACGACTCCTGCGCCTCGGCGATGGTGTGGTCGTGTCACCACGGACACCCGCACAGGCGATGCGGCTGCTTGCGGGACTGGACCAGCCGTTCACGACGAGCGCTGCTCGTAAGGCTCTGGGCACCACGCGTCGCGTCGTCATTCCCCTCCTCGAATACCTCGACGGTCGCGGTTGGACCCGCCGTATCGACAACACCTCACGCGAGGTTGTGAGGTAGGAGATCGGCGTCCTGAATGGAGTCTGACTCGCACCTGCGAGCGACCCGATGGGCAGACCGAGACCCGGGTCACGGGCGAGTTCGGGCGGCGCATGGTGCCGCAGAGCGGTCAGCGAATTCTGAGCTGATGCTCACGAATCCCTCCCGATTCGTTGCGGCGAGACGAAGCCACCTATGAGCCTCTCGGCATTGAACCGACTTCCTGTGTCCGACAGTGTGGTGTGAGGCGTTTACCGGAGCATCCCTGTGCCGAAAGCAGGAGACAGACGTGGACCGGACCTAACCAGGACGCCGTCAGGGCAGCTCGCCCGATCCAACAGGAAAGTGAGAACAGATGAAACGCGTGCGCACATTTGCGGTGACTGCACTGTCAGCTGCCGTCATCGCAGGGGGTCTCTCCCTGGCTGCGGCGACCTCGGCCTCGGCCGATCCGATCTCAGGAGCCGTCGACCAGCCGGGCGACAATGCCTCGGGCCCCGGTCAGGACCAGGGTGACGGCACGGCCGTGGGCATCGACGATCCGGACGAGCTCAGCTCCGAGCAGATCGACAATGCACGCACCATCATCGGCGTCGGCAAGGGCGCGGACCTGTCGGAGAAGGCCCAGACGATCGCCGTGATGACCGCACTGCAGGAGTCGAGCCTGCAGAGCCTCGACGGCGGGGACCGGGACTCCGTCGGAGCGTTCCAGCAGCGCCCCTCGATGAACTGGGGATCGGCCAAGCAGGTGGAGGATCCCGTCTTCGCGTCGAAGTCGTTCTATGGAGTCAATCCCGACAGCCCCAACCCGGGCCTCACTCAGATCGACAACTGGGAGACCATCGACCCGGGCCAGGCCGCGCAGGACGTGCAGTCCTCGGCCTACCCTGACGAGTACGCGAAGTGGGAACCGCTGGCAGCTCAGCTCGTCGACGAGAACCAGGACGTCGACGATATCAAGTGAGGTCGTCGGCTGGGGAGTCGGCGATGATCGACCTCATCGCCGATGCAGTCAGGCCGCGCCACTGATCACGAGGTGGGTTTGCCGGTAGCGGGGCGCCTCGCAGTCGGGCGAGGGCCACCTCGAGGATCGCCGAGTGGTCGGGGAAAGCCTCGAGCGCACGCCTTCCGGCGGCCTCCTTGCTGATGATCTCCCCGGTCAGAAGGGTGTGGTGCATTCGCGCCGGCCCGACCAGGCACCACTCCACAGTTCCCGCTGATAGGCGGCGTCGGCCACTGTGGGCGCTGTCAGCCAGCGGTGCCCAATACTCGCGGAGGTTGCGGGCCACCCAGCTGCGGAGTTCACCGGGCTCCGGGTCGAGACCCCAGTCCGAGACAGGGCCGCCGCGGATGGAGATGCCTCCGTCGACGAGTTCCTTCCAGATCACCGGATTGACGTCGAAAGCACCGTGAGAGTCGAAGACCTCGCCGACGTGGGACGCGACCGGTCGGATCTGGGTGACTGGATGCGCGACCTCGGACTCCCAGATGAAGACGGTGTTGCAGCAGGCGCTGAACCCCATACCGCGGGCAGCACGGGCAGTCAGACGAGGCACCTGCGACAGGTGCAGAAGCCGCAGGCGTGCCATGAGGCTTCGGTGACCCTTCCACTCATCGCTGAGGACGGCGATGACATCGATATCGCTGCGGCCCGGTCGGTAGGCATCAAGGGCGATGGAACCACCGACTGCGCATGCGGTGACCGCACCCGGCAACAGTTGGTCGGCGCTTCGCAGATAAGCACCGACCGCGTATGCGACGTCCTTGGGCAACGTTGGGTCCATGGAGCAAGGCTACTTCCGAATTCCGAGTTTGATCTCGGGACAAGGAGTGTTCAACTGCCGTTGAGAACGCATTCGTTGAAACCCACCACCTGACTCCGAAAGGGTGGAGCGTGAGCGAGACCACAGACCGACCCGTACCTCTCGCTCGCAATCATAGGAGAGTCAGAACAGATGAAACTCAAGCGTGCATTCGCAGTGACAACTCTTTCAGCAATCCTCATCGCCGGTGGTGCCTCGATGGCGACCGCCGCATCAGCGCAGCCGAACTCCCCAGCACCCGAGGCAGCTCCATTCACCAGCAAGGCGCTCGACGGCGGCAAGGTCCCCAGCACCCAGGACTCCACGGCACTCAGCCAGGTCCAGATCGACAATGCACGCATCATCATCGCCGTCGGCAAGGGGGCTGACCTTTCGACCGAGGCCCAGAAGATCGCCGTCATGACGGCACTGCAGGAGTCGAGTCTGCTCAACCTCGACGGCGGCGACCGTGATTCTGCCGGCCTGTTCCAGCAGCGCCCCTCGGTGAGCTGGGGAACTTTGGCCCAGGTGACGGACCCTGTCTACGCATCGAAGGCCTTCTACGGAGTCAATCCTCTGTGCCCGAATCCAGGACTCCTCCAGATCCAGGGATGGGACTCGATGACCCCAGGACAAGCCGCTCAGGCCGTCCAAGGATCGGCCTACCCGGACGCATACGACAAGTGGGAGACGCTCGCTGCCCAGCTCGTCGCCGATAACCAGGATGTCGACGCGATCATCTGAGCGACACCCGCGCACTGAAACGACAACGACACAGCGATTCAGACACAGCGATTCAGCCACGTTGAGAAAGGGAAGATCTCATGCAGGTGACACGCACACTCGCAAGCACTGCACTGACCGTCGGACTCGTTGCCGGCGGCACCGCCCTGGTCAGCGCCCCTGCGCAGGCAGCCCCGGAAGCCGGATCGCAGAACCAGGTCCGCAATCAGCAGAGTCAGAACCAGCAGAGTCAGAACCAGCAGGGCCAGACGCAGCAGACCGAGGATGAAGCACGCGACGAGATCATCGATCGTGCACAGACCTGGGTCGACCAGCAGGTCCCCTACGACATGACCGGCTATCACCCCGACCCACAGGGCAACGAATACCGTACCGACTGCTCCGGCTTCGTCTCCATGGCCTGGGGACTCGACGCCAGCGAGAACACGGTGACCCTGCCCGACTTCGCCGAGACCATCGACAAAGAAGACCTCAAGCCAGGCGACGTCCTCATGAAGGGCGGCCCTGGCACAGAGGGCGCCAACGGGCACGTCGCCATCTTCAACGGGTGGGCCAACGACGAGCACACCGCCTACTACGGCATCGAAGAAGGCGGCTCGACCGGAACCGTGGCTCGAGAGATCTCCTACCCCTACGACCAGGACGACGCGTTCGTGCCCTACCGCCTGAAAGGCCTGTGACGAGCGCTCACCCCAGCGCGCCGGCCGCCAGCCGTCGCACCACCTCGGTGAGGTGATGGAGTCCGGAGACGAGGTCCTCGTCCTTCGTGAATTCCTGCAGGCTGTGGGAGACCCCGCCGACGCTGGGCACGAAGAGCATGACCGTGGGCACGGTGTCCTTCATGTTCGTCGAGTCGTGGCCGGCCACGGTCATCACCCTCGCCGAGGTGAGTCCCAGGTCCTCGGCCGCTGACCGTGCCAGCTCGACCCCGTCCTCGGAGTACGGGTTCTGATCCCAGCTGTGTTCGGCGACGATCTCGATGTCGACCCCGACCTCCTCGCGGACCCGGGCGACCGTGGACATGAGGGAGTCATGGGCGGCGGCGATCACCTCGGCGCTGGGGGAGCGCAGGTCGAGGAGCAGCCCGACCTCACTCGCGACGACGACGGGGGAGTTCGGGTAGACGTTGAGCTCACCGCACGCGGTGTGCAGCGCACCCGCATCGAAATCGTCGACGAGGTCACGGGCGGCCACGACCAGGCGGGCGGCACCGAGCAGCGCATCGCGGCGGTCACTCATCAGCGTCGAACCGCTGTGGGCCTGCTCCCCGGTGACGCGGAACTCATACTTGTGAGCGGCCCACGTGGCGTTGACGAGGCCGATCGTGACCCCGTCTTCTTCCATGCTGCGGCCCTGCTGGACGTGGATTTCGGCATAGGCCGCGATCTCCGGCGCGGTGAAGTCACCGCGTTCACCGATCGCGTCAAGTGCCTCGGCGACGGTGACACCTTGCGGGTCGGTCGTGGCCAGTGCGGCCTCGAGTTCGGCCTTGCCGGTGAAGACATTGCTGCCCATCATCGACGGTTTGAAGCGTGAGCCCTCTTCGTTGAACCAGTTGATGACGGCGAGGTTGTACTTCGCCTTCGACGGATCCGCACGCAGCTCATCGGCGACCGCGAAGCACGCGTGGGCCGAGGACATGACCCCGTAGGCACCATCGAATCGTCCGGCGGTGGGCTGCGAGTCCATGTGCGAGCCGGTGAGGACATACGGGGCGCCGGGGACGAGTTCGAGCAGCCCGAACTGGTTGCCGATCGCATCCCGGTGAACGCTGAACCCGTGCTTCTCCAACAGCTCGGCGAACCATTTCCGCTGCTCACCATCGGCCGCGCTCGCCGCCTGCCGGTCGACGCCGTTCGTGCCCTCGACGGCTCCGAAACGAGAGTGCACGGACCAGTCGGCGAGGAATTCGTCGTCAAGGTCAGCCCGCGTCGTCGCTGGTGAGGGAGCTGGATTAAGTGAGCTGGGTGTCTTAGAGTCTGGTGTCTGCGGGTGGGGAGTCTGCGTCATTGTTCGTCCTTTGCGAAGGTGTGGGGAAGGTCGTGGGAGTTCGAGGAATCGTCAGGCCGAGATCTCGTCAGCGGACGGGGGCATGAGCTCGGAGTCGATGAGGACATGGACGAGTGCCGGGCCATCAGCGGCCAGTGCCCTGTCGAGGGCCGCCTCGAAGTCCTCGGTCTTCTCGACGCGTTCGCCGTGCCCGCCGAACGAGGACATCCAGGTCGCGAAGTCGGGATTGACCATGCGGGTGCCCGAGGGTCGGCCCGGATAGTGGTTGACCTGGTGCTGGACGATCGTGCCGTACACACCGTTGTCGACGACGATGGCCAGCGGACTCGCCCCGTGGGCGAAGGCCGTGGCCAGCTCTTGGCCGTTCATGAAGAAGTCACCGTCACCGCAGACCGCGACCGCGCGACGCTCTGGGAAGACGAGCGAAGCCGCGACCGCACCGGGAACGGCCAGACCCATCGCACCGTTGCGGGCGCCGACGAGGCTCGCGGGCCGACGGTGTTGGATGAAGCGGTGGCCCCAGATCGTGGCATTGCCCGCCCCGTACGTCAGGACGGCTTCCCCGCCGAGGCGGTCGTCGAGGATTCCGAACGCCACCCCGAGATCGACGCCGGTGCGAGGGACGGCGCCGGCCACCTCGGCGTCGGGACGGTGTGCGGCGACCTTGGACTGCACATCGGAACACGACGTCATCCACAAATCTGTGCGCTCGCCGCGCAGAGCAGCGGCATCGCTCGAGGTCAGCGCCGTGACGAAGCTGCGTGGGGAGGCCAGGATCTGCTGGTCGATGCGCCCGGCATGCTGCGTTGCCTCGGGATCGAGGCCGACGATGACGGTCTCCGCGTCGAAGCCGCGCGTGTAGCCGTCGCTGGCGACATCGGATCGGGTGGCACCGACGAACACGAGCAGGTCGGCGTCACCGTAACCGGCCGCCACCGCCTCGGCGCGGCCATAGCCCAACCAGCCGGCCCAGGCGGGGCCGGTGTGGGGAACGGCATCGTAGGCGCGCCAATCGCAGAAGACCGGAATTCCCGCCGAGGCGGCCAGGTCGAGCAGGTCGTGCCCGTGGCCCTCGTGCCAGCCGTCCCCACCGAGGACGAAGGCGGGCTTCGCGGCTGCGGCAATACGTGTGGTCAGCGACTGAAGATCCGCGTCCGAGGGCTGCGGTTCGGCAATCGGTGCAGGTTTCGTGTCCGGTGCCTCGGTCATGCGCACGAGGACATCCTCGGGCAGGCCGACGACCACGGGACCGGGGCGACCGGAGGCCGCGATGCGCATCGCCTCGGCGGTGAGATCACCGGCGCGATCCTCATCATCGACGATGATGACCTTCTTCGCCGTCGAGGAGAACCATTCGGCCAGGCTGAATTCTTGGAAGGACTCCCGAGCACGATCGGCGATGGGCACGAGGCCGACGAAGAGGACGAGCGCGGTGGCGTCCTGGTAGGCGGTGTGCACGGAGATCATCGCGTTCGCAGCACCCGGACCACGGGTGACCATGGCGATTCCGGGGCGGCCGGTCAGCCGCGATTCGGACAGCGCCATGAACCCGGCACCGCCCTCCTGGCGGCACACGACGGTCTCGATCGAGGAGTCGTAGAGTCCGTCGAGGACGTCGAGATAGGACTCACCGGGAACGGCGTAGACCCGCTCGATTCCGGCGTTCTCCAGGGTGTTGACGATGTGGTGACCGG
>JAKDSA010000045.1 GCA_030457025.1 Brevibacterium sp.
TCTGCTTGGACTGACCAGTGTCGCCACCAGCATGAGAATCCTCTTAGCAAGGGGGCGGTGCGCGTCTTGGGTTGCTACGGTGGAGAGCATGAAGACACAGAGGTTGGCCACGCACGTTGCTGCAGGAACTATAATTCTCGCCTTTGCGCTCACCGGTTGCTCGAACGGGGATTCAGACGAGAGCCAGGGCGCGGAGACCGAAGAGCAGACTGCCGAGACTTCAGGGGCAGCCGAGGCTCAGAACGAATCAGACGATGACACTGAATCGGGCGACGACGATGCCGGCAACAATGACGCTGAGGAAGCGAAGTCTGAGGACTCGACGACGTCGGGCTCAGCAGGCCTGCCTGCAGATGCCGACCTGAGCAAGGAGTCCCCGTCGGTGAAACCTGAGGATGCCATTGCCACCGCGAAGAAGGAGGCAAAGGACGGCACCGTCCATGGCATCGAGCTCGACTTCGATGAGCGCGACAAGACCTGGCAATACGAGGTCAAGATCATCGACGTCACCACTGACTTCGACGTCGAGATCGATGCCGAGTCCGGCGAGGTCGTTGATGTGGAGAAGGATTCCACGGATGACAAGGAGAAGGCCATCGACCTGGGCGACCCGATGACCTTTGACGAGGCACTCACGCTCGCTCAAGACAAGGCCTCGGGCCGACTCGACGAGTGGAAGCTCGAATCAGACGATGACCGCATCGAGTACCAGTTCGATTTCGATGATGAAGGCGAGGAGATCGAAGTCTCCGTCGATGTCGAATCGAAGAACGTCACCGTCGATGACTGACCATCACGATTCGCTGGCGCTGTGGATATGTGACCCCCTGTCTGGACGGGGCACCACCGCGTAGGCTGGCGCCATGCCCATGAACCCAAGCACTTCGCCACGGTCGGCAGGTCGTCTCGACGTCATTGCCGGTCCCATGTTCTCGGGCAAGTCCGAGGAACTCATGCGCAGGGTCCGGCGAGCGAAGATCGCTGGGGTCAGTGTGCTCGTCCTCAGCCACTCTCTCGATACCCGTTCCGAGCTCTCGGCGATCACCTCTCACACCGGGGTCAACATTCCCGCTGTGCCCGTCGGCGATGGTGAGACCCTCGCGAAGATGGCTCGGGCCGAGGACTATGATCTGGTGGCCATTGATGAGGCCCAGTTCTTCGGACCTGACTTGGTGCCGACCGTGTTCGAACTGGTCGACCGCGGTGCCACCGTCATCGTCGAAGGGTTGTGTGTGACGTTTGAGGGTGGCCCCTTCGAACCGATGCCGACGTTCATGGCCGTGGCCGAAGACGTTCTCAAACTCACGGCCGTGTGCACGATCTGCGGTAGGGACGCCGTCTTCCACCAGCGTCTGGGTGTGCCCGGCCGCGCGACCGAAGAGTCGCAATCGCGTGCCACGGACATCGACGCCAGCCATATCGGCGGTGCCGAATCCTATGTCGCACGGTGCCGGGAGCATTTCGCTCCGCCGCACTAGGGTCGCCGGTCAGCTCCCGATGCTCTCCCATACCCCGCACCAGATCCGTGCCAGGTCCGGCACCTGATAGTGGGCATTGAGCCCGCTGGGCTGGGGTACGACGTGAAGAGCGATATCCTCGGGCCACCCATCGATGAGAGATGTGTCCTGTTCGCCGAGGTGGGCTTGGGGCTGAGAGTACCCGATGCGAAACGAGGTGATCCCGGCGACCGCGACTGCTCGGGGACGGATGTCGGCGAGGCGAAGGACAAGCTTGGCTGCACCCTCGCGCAGTTCCTGCTTGCCGAGTTCGTCCGCCCGCGCCGTAGCCCGCCCGACGAGGTTCGTGATGCCGATGCCACGTGCCAGCAGCTGCGCTTCGTCTTCGACTGCGAGCCCCAGAGAGGCATCGACGAGGTGGTCGGTCAGTCCCGCCTGATGCAGAGACGGCCAGAAGCGGTTGCCCGGTCTGGCGAAGGGCGCATTGACTGCGGCCGTCCACAGACCCGGATTGATCCCGACGATGAGCATCGACAACTCACCCGGGCGGCGGGGGAGAACATCGTCGATGGCGTCGGGATCGTCATTGGCGAACTTCGCGAGATCGTCCTTCGTCGGCTTTCGTCCTCCCAGGGGCGATGGGCGCCGCGTGCTGATGAAACTTTCCTCAATCACATTGTCCACACTACCGTCGGGTCAGAACGGACGAATCAGCGCCCGTCGAGGCGCAATCATCGGGGGCCCCATGACATATGAACACAGAAAGGAGCCTCACCAGCATGTGCATCCGCAATCCGGCGAGTGCGCTGCCTTTCACTTCGAGAGCTGCTGGCGGGTCAATGCACGGGCGGCCGACGTCTGGTCCGTGCTCTCCGACATCGAGTCGTGGTCGCAGTGGTGGCCGGGCCTGCCCGTGGCGGTGCCGGCCGATGACACTGTGGCGCCCGGCAGCCGTGCCGACATCACGGTCATCAGTCCGATCGGTCTGAGGCTGTGCTTCGGCATCGAACTTCAGGACGTGAACCCACCGAACTTCGTGATGTTCTCCGCCGCCGGTGACCTGAGAGGGACGGGGGCCTGGTCGCTGACCGAGACCGGACCGATCACCACGATCACCTCCGTGTGGTGTGTGACCACCCGACGCAGACCCATCCGCATGATGCGGCCCGTGGCGGCGTGGATGCACTCACTCGTGATGAGAGCCGGGCATCGAGGTCTGACCAGCCGCCTGAACCGTCTCACGGCCTGATGCCGACCACGCGTCGATGCCGCCGGCCAGGGATCGCAGACGCACCGTATCAGGTGCCGTGTCCTTCAGCAGCTGTACGGCCTGGGCCGAACGGGCACCGGACTTGCAGTGGATGACGACCTCGGCAGGCGTGGACTCAACCATTGCCGCGAGTGCGGGCCAGCCTTCGATCTGCAGGATCTCGAGGGGCACAGGAACAGATCCGGGAATGGAAGAGAGCCGACGCTCCCACTCGGCACGCACGTCGACGAGTACCTTCTCGGCATGCCCGGCTTGGTATCCCTCGATATCGATCTCGTCTGCTCCGGCTGTCTCCGGGCGGGCGGCGGCACACGCCACAGCCACCTCGGCGAGGTCGGTGACCGGACGACGGTCCGGATCGGGAGAGAAGCGCAGCGTGGAGTAATCAGCCTCGAGCGCGTCATAGCGCAGGAGGCGACCGATCAGCGGCGTGCCGATGCCGCAGATGAGCTTGACGGCCTCCGTGGCCATTGCGGAACCGACGGTGCCGCACAAGACCCCGAGCACACCGCCTTCGGCGCAGTTGGGCACTGAGTCCGCCTCAGGGATGTCGGGAAACAGGTCACGCAGCATCGGGCCGTGCCCGGGGACGAAGGTGGACACCTGACCAGCGAACCGAAAGATTGTGCCCCAGACCAGAGGCGTGCCGGTGAGTTCGGCCGCATCATTGGACAGGTAGCGGGTCGCGAAGTTGTCCGCACCGTCGAGGACCACATCGTGAGAGTCGAAGAGTTCGAGCGCATTGGCCGGACTCAGCCGCTCGGCAACGGTGCGAACGTCACGGTCGGGGTCAAGACGCAGCAGGGCATCGCGGGCAGATTCGACCTTCGCTCGCCCGATGTCGGCATCGCGGTGGAGGACCTGACGCTGCAGGTTCGAGGCTTCGACCACATCGTCGTCGATGATCGTGATCGACCCGATCCCGGCCGCAGCCAGATAGTTCAGCACCGGTGCTCCCAACCCGCCCGCACCGATGACCAGCGCCGAGGCGGCCCGGAGTCTGCCCTGTCCCTCCACTCCGAGGCCCGGCAGGCTCAGGTGCCTGGCGTAGCGGTCGAGTTCCCGTGAGCTCAGCGACTCCACCGGTGCAACGAGTGGGCCCGGATTGTGCGCTGACTTCATGCCGGGGTCACCATCCCCTCGAAGGTCGACGAGGCCAGGGCCAGCGGTCGCTTCGGAATGCGCCCGGCATGAGCGGCCAAGTGCCCGGATTCCACGGCAAGAGACATCGCTCGAGCCATGGCGGTGGCGTCGTGGGCTCGGGTGACGGCTGAGGCCAGGAGGACGGCGGTGCAGCCGAGCTCCATCGCCAGAGCAGCATCGGAGGCGGTGCCGACGCCCGCATCGAGGATCACAGGCACCTGGGCGCGGCTGACGATCGTGTCGATGTTGTGCGGATTGAGGATGCCCAGCCCGCTGCCGATCGGAGCCCCAGCGGGCATGACCACGGCCACCCCAGCATCCTCGAGCCGCTTGGCCAAGGCTGGATCATCGTTCGTGTAGGCGAAGACCGTGAAGCCGTCGAGGACGAGTTCCTCCGCGGCATGGAACAGTTCAACCGGATCGGGCAGCAGAGTCTCTTCATCGGCGATGACTTCGAGCTTCACCCAGTTCGTCTCGAGAGCCTCGCGGGCCAACTGGGCTGTCAGCACCGCATCCCGGGCGGTATAGCATCCGGCAGTGTTGGGCAGGATACGGATACCGAGATGCTGCAGTAAGGCAAACACAGAGTCTCGGGCTTGTCCGTCATAGCGGCGCAGAGCCACCGTTGTCAGTTCGGTGCCCGAAGCGTCCAGGGCCTGTTCGAGGATGCTCAGCGAACTCGCACCCCCGGTGCCCATGACGAGTCGGGAGTTCAGTGTCACGTCGTCGATGTTCCAGGACATATCAGCCTCCCTGCACCGCGGTGACGATGTCGACGCTGTGGCCTTCAGCGAGGGCGAAGTCGGACCACTGTCCGCGCCGGATGACCTCGCCGTCGACGGCGACGGCGATGCCCAGGCGGGTGCCGTCGGCGGGTGTGCCATCGGTCCCGATCTCTTTGTCGACGATGCCGGAGACGAGACCTCTGGCAGTGGTGGGCGAAGCGAGCTCGTGGCGCTCGCCGTTGAGCATGATGGTGATCGTGTCAGTCACGTGAAGCTCCCTGCTGGTTGGTGAATGGTCTGTGCTGGTTGGTGAATGGTCTGTGGGCCGAAGCGGTCCGGGCCAACCGCGGCGAGTGCTCCCGGAGGTGCCCACGAGGTCTCGCTCCCGCACACGAGGTCGGCGGTGAGACCAGCGCCCAGTGGGGCGAGGAGGATCCCGTGGCGGAAGAAGCCGGTGGAGACGACACACCCGGGATCGGTGCGTCCGACGATCGGCACGTCATCGGGTGAGCCCGGCCTGGCCCGGGTGGTGATATCGGTGATCTCGCAGTCCAGAATGGCCGGAACGAGCCGTTCGGCATCCCGGAGCAGTTGGTGGACGCCTCCCGCGTTGGTCCCGGACCGCCCGTCCTCACGGCTCGTGGCTCCGAGGACGAGTTCACCGTCGGGGCGAGGCACAATGTAGACGGGCCGGCCATTGATCAGACCGCGGATCGTGCGTGTCAGCAGCGGAGCCAGGGTCTCGGGGGCACGGAGTCGGATCACCTCGCCCCAGACCTGGCGCAGAGGCAGCAGCGGCACGCCCGAGATGTCATTGCAGGAACCGCCTGCGGCGACGACCATCTGATCGCCATCTATCGTCGTCCCGTCCTTGAGCTCGACTCCGACGGTGCGACCGTCCTCCGCGATCAGTGCGTTCACGCGGGCCCGGACGATGGCGTCGCCAAGAACAGCGATCAACGCGCCGGTGACGCGTCGGGGATCGATCGAATGGTCCCCGGGGATCGTGACCGCCCCGCACACCCCGGGTGACAGGGACGGTTCCAGATCCCGAGCCCGGGAGCCGGGGACGAGGGACACGTCGAAACCAGTGGAGCGCTGCAGGTCGATGAGCTCACGCAAAGAGGAGAGATCGGCACGATCGCCGGCACAGACGAATGTCTCCACCATCGAATGCCCCAGTTCATGGCCCGAGGCAGCGGAGAGCTCGGACGCGAATTCCGGGTAGAGGTCTGCCGAGGCGCGCATGAGCGGGTACAGGGGAGACTGTCCCCACACCACCTCGGCGGCTGGGGCCAGCATCCCTGCCGCCGCATGGGTGGCACCCGTGGCGGGAGCAGGATCGACGATGGTGACGTCGACGCCGAGACGGCGCAGATTCCAGGCAGTGGACAAGCCGATGATTCCGGCTCCGATGACAATGGCGTGCAAACGCCTCTCCCTCCGGCGGCATGATCCGCATCAGGTCTGACGGTCGGCACGAAGCCCTCTCAGCCTCTTTATGAGGCTCCCGCGAACTCCTCTACTCTAGGTGCATGGCGCCAGATATGACAACGGACACGACGATCCCAGACCAGGGCCGAGCACAACGACTCGACCGACTTCGAGAGGCCGCGCTCTACGTGTGCACCGATGCCCGCGCTGCCCAGGGCGACCTTTCAGAGTTCCTCGATGCCGCCTACGCCGGTGGCGTCGACATCATCCAACTGCGGGACAAGAACCTCGAAGCCCGCGCCGAGATCGAAGCCCTCGAAGTGCTCAGGGACGCAGCCCACCGCCACGGGAAGCTGTTCTCCGTCAACGACCGTGCCGATGTGGCCCTGCTCGTGGGCGCCGATGTCTTCCACGTCGGCCAGGGGGACCTCACCAGTGAGCAGGCTCGCACCGTGTTGGGCCCGGATGTGCTCCTCGGCCGTTCGACCCACTCCATCGACCAGGCCAATGCCGCCGAGGCGGACCCCGAGATCGACTATTTCTGCCTGGGCCCCGTTTGGGAGACCCCGACTAAACCCGGCAGGCCCGCAATCGGACTCGAACCGCTGCGTGCGCTCGCCGCCACTGCCACCAAACCCTGGTTCGCCATCGGCGGGATCTCAGCAGGACAGCGCATTGCGGAGGTGAGGGCCGCCGGAGCGCAGCGCATCGTCGTCGTCCGTGCGGTCACAGGCGCAGATGACCCCAGTGCGGCGGCCACGCAACTGAGACAGGCGTTGTGATGGCACGCAGTGTGACAGTGAAGGAATCCACCTGACATGGGAGAGCATCCACCTGACATGGGAGAGCACACAGTGAAGATACTCATCGCCGGGGCCGGCGCGACCGGCGGGGCATTCGGCACCCGCCTGTTCGAAGCGAATCGTGACGTGACGCTCCTCGTTCGCGCCGCCCGAGCAGAGACGATGCGTTCAACCGGTCTGCGCTTCATCGCCCCCGGTGAGGACCGGACGAACCACATCCCCGTCCTCACCGCTGCCGAACTCGCCGAGGACCGCAGCGACTCCGCTGCCTTCGACCTGGTCATAGTCGCCGTCAAAGCCAACGGGCTGGAGTCGATCATCGAGGACATCAGACCCGCTGTGGGCGAGCACACCCGCATCATCCCGTTCCTCAACGGCATGGCTCAGATCGATCGGCTGGTCGAGGAGTTCCCCGGGCAGGTTTTGGGCGGTCTGGTCAAGATCGTCGGCACGGTCAAGGACGGAGCCATTCACCAGATGACGGACTTGGCGATCATGACGATCGGCAGCCTCGACGGGGGAGAGGTCCCGGAGCCCATTGCCGAGGCCCTTGATGTTCCCGGCTACAAACTGCAGATCCTTGAGAACATCACAGATGCGCTGTGGGAGAAATGGATCTTCATCGCCGCGGCCGGGGTCGTCACCTGCCTGTTCCGTGCGCCGGTCGGGGCGATCATGGCCGCCGGCGGCCAGCCGTACATCGTGAGCATCGTCGACGAACTCGAGGCTATTGCGGCCGCGGGCGGACATCCGGTGTCGGACAAGGCCAGGGACATGACATTGTCCATGCTCACTGCTGAAGGCTCGTCGTTCACCTCATCGCTCTACCGCGACGTGACCTCGGGCCTGCCCAGCGAAACCGAGCACATCCTCGGTCACCTCGCGAGCACGGCCGGCGACCTCGGTGTGCAGACGCCCCTGCTCGACCTCACACTTGTGCAGCTGCGGGCTGGGGAGTCGCTGCGAGGCCACTGAGCGTCGATACCGCGCCGACTGCAGACACCGCACCGACCGTCGACACCGCATTGCTTGTCGACACGGCACTGACCTCGTCGGCGCCGAGGCGCAGCATCGTCAGATACGGCTCGTTGGGAATGGTGTGGGTGACCGCATCGGACCCGTGCGGGGCCGTGAAGGTCACCATCGGGATCGAATCCCTGCGATCGAGGACAAGGAGCGTCTCATACTTGCCCGGACCCACCGAATAAGCGGAGCCGACGGGAAGTTCGGAGGCCAAAGTCTCCAGCGGGTTCGCGGCTGAGGGCGGCCGATTCATCTCCTGATCGGCGACATCGGCGAACTGTTCGGCAGTGATGAGATATGCCTTCGCCGGGGTCGGACCCGGCACCTGATGGTCGTAGAAGGCCATTCCTCCGCCACCCCAGACGGTGGAGCTGCCGGCGAAGTAGATGGATCCGGGAAGCTCGATGCCCATCTCGGCCAGGGGCGCATCGGTGTTCCTCGCGCCGGGGTAGGTGACGAATGCGCCTGGGGGACGGCCGCCCTGCAGGTAACAGGCGAGCCTGTCACGATGCATGTTCGATCCGTAGCTGACATACCACACGAGTGCTTGAGACATCCCATTCATCATGTCACGTCAACGGCTGGGCCTGTCCAATCTGCAGAGTCTCGGTGTGCCGTTGCATCGCGGTCTGCTCGGGCTTCTCTCCTGGCCAGCAGTCTGCGCGTGAGTTCTGCAACACCGGTGATGACTAGGGCGATGCCGATGCCCAAGCCCACCCCGAGCAACGGCTGATCCTCGAACAGCGCACCACCGAGCAGACCGACCCCCGTCGAGTAGATCGCCCAGGCCACACAGCCGGCCGCGTCGAAGACGAGGAAGCGAGCGCGCGGATACTTCAGGATCCCGGAAGAAAGTGTCGTCGCCGTGCGACCACCGGGAACGAAACGGCCCGCAATCAGAACGGCACCGCCTCGGCGGGCAAAGATTTCCTCGGTGTGCCCAAGCATCCTCGACACTCGCGGGGAGCGGGTCGACCGATGCACCAGAGAACCACCTCCACGCCCCACTAGATGGGCGGCGAAGTCACCGATGAGGGCGCCGACCGCCGCAGCCAACATCAGACCAACAGGATTCGGGGTGCCGGCCGCGGCATAGGCGGCGGCCGCGATGAGGACGGTCTCTGAGGGCACGATCGGGACCAGAGAATCCAAACCGGCGATGACGAAGACGAGCAGATACACCCACGGGGATTCGACGGTGGTGCGAAGGATGTCAAGAGCAAGGTCCATGCTCACCGATGCTATCGAAGGACCGCCGAACCTGGAACGCGGTGCAGTGCACACCCTGGCGCAGGCGCCCCGACCCGATGATGCGGAAAACCGGAAGGAGGGAATGCGGTCGGTCCCCTGGGAGCCCGCACGCTGCGTTGCTACGATCGACTCATGCCCTGGCCGACGTCGCTGACCGCGCGGATTCCTCGAGAGTCGCGCATGTTCGTCACCCGTTGGGCAGCCTCGGTACTCGGAATCCTGTGGGGAGTGGCACTGTGCCTTCCGCTGCTGCTTGCGGCCGTGACTGCCCCAACGTCGGGGCTGACTCGCAGAGTCCTCGGCTGGGAGCGCTCCCGGCAGAGCAGATGCTTCGGAATCGTCTTGGGCGAGGCCCCGACCAAGAGAGCTTTCTTCGCCCTCAACGGCGTGGTTGCTGGCCTCATCGCCGTTCCCGTGCTCAATCTGCTCACCGGTTTCCTGCTGGTGACGATCGGCTCGCTCATCCAGGGGCTGTTCATCGGCGGCAGTATCACCATCGGATTCGAATTCTGGACCATCAACCAGCCGACGCTGTTCGTCGGCGTGCTCTACGGAGCCGCCAACCTCATCGGAGTCATCGTTTTCGCCGAGGCGGTCAATTGGCTGCACGGCACCATTGATTCCAGGTTCACCGAGGTCAGCCGCCCCAACGCACCCCACACCCGCATCACCCAACTCCTCATGACCCGCCACGGTGTGGTGATGGCCATCGATGAGGAGAGGCGCCGGATCGAACGCGACCTCCATGACGGGGTGCAGCAGAACGTCGTGTCCCTGTCCGTGCTCATCGCCCGCGCCCAGCGTGCGAAGGACCCGGACAAGGTCAGCGCCCTCCTTGACGACGCCCTCGTACAGTCTCAGGACCTCATCGAAGAGATGCGCGAGGTCGCCTGGCGGGTCTACCCCACGGCATTGGACGAACACGGCCTGGGTACCGTCCTCAATCGGGTGGCCGATCACTGCCCGATCCCGGTCACCCTCACTGCCGTCCCCACTCGACGGGTATCCCAGGCCAGCGAATCGGCTGCGTACTTCGTCGTCCGCGAAGCGGTGACCAACGTCGTCAAACACGCGAATGCGTCGACTATTCGGATCAGCGTCGTCGACGAGGAAGATGCCCTGATCGCCGAGGTGGTCGATGACGGGTCCGGTGGCGCCGACCCCACGGGCAGTGGGCTGAAGGGACTGACCCGTCGGGTCGGAGCGTTGGACGGAACATTGGCTGTCACGAGCACAGAAGCAACCGGAACTACAGTGAGAGCGGAGATCCCCTATGTCTGAACCCAGCGCCGAAGCAAACAGCGATGGCCCCATGAGAGTGGCATTGGCCGATGATTCCGTGCTGCTGCGCGAAGGCGTGCGCAGCCTGCTCGAAGACGAGGGCATCTCCGTCGTCGCCTCTGTCGATGACGGTCAGGCGCTGCTCGCAGCGGTCGCGTCCACACGGCCGGATCTGGCGATCGTCGATGTCAGGATGCCGCCGACGCACACCACGGAAGGACTCGAAGCTGCGCTGGCGATCAAACGACGCTTCCCCGACATCGGCGTCCTCGTCCTCAGTCAATACGTTCTGCGCGAATACGCGACCGAGCTGCTGAGCACCGAAACAGTGGGAGTCGGCTACCTGCTGAAGAACCGGGTCACCGATATCGATGGTTTCCTCGAGTCCGTCAATCGCATCGCGGCAGGCGGAACCGTCATCGACCCCGAGGTGGTCAGGCAGCTGTTGACCAGCTCGGGGAAGCAGAACTCACTGTCGGCGCTGACGCCTCGTGAGAGTGAGGTCCTTCAGACCATGGCCGAGGGCCTGTCGAATCGTGGCATCGCCGAACGCCTCTACGTGTCCATCAGCTCGGTGGAGAAGGCCATCAGCTCGATCTTCGACAAGCTCGGACTTCACGCAGGACAGACCACAAGCCGACGCGTCTCTGCGGTTCTGCACTACCTCGACCAGTCTTGAGCGGACGAGAGTCGGCAGTTCGAGAGCCGGAATCTCGAGAGCCGGAATCTCGACAACTGACAGATCGTGGCGAAGCAGGTTCTCAGAGTTCGGAGCGGGCCCGGGCACCGATGCGCAGGTTGAGGTCTTCGAGCTCGGCCAGCACGTCGCCGGCACCCCAGATCTGATTGCGCTTGCGACTGGTCAGGCCGCGCAGGACCCCTGCTTCCGTCAGTGCGGAGACCGCCCTATTCGCCGAGGAGCTGGACAGTTTCAATGAGTCCTCAAGATCGTCGATCGTGAACACCGGGTCCGATGCGAGGTAGGCCAGAACCCGGGCTGCGGCGCTGTTCTCACGAGGATGGCCGAGGAGGTCAGCCCACTCATCAGGCAGTGCGGCCAGCCGATGTGCGGTCAGCTGAGCTTCCTCTGCGGCGATCACCGACGACTTCGACCATAACGATATGACAGGTTCGGCGTTGCCTGAGTGATAGGAATTCAGTGCAGCGAAGTAGCGGTCTCGAACCTCGACCAATGCAGCGGCCAGCGGAACGGTGATCCCGGTCGTGACTCCTCGCGAGTGGAGGATTCCAGCCGCCAAGGCTCGTCCGATTCGGCCGTTTCCGTCGGTGAAGGGATGGATCGCTTCGAACTGCGAATGAGCGACGGCCGCCTGCGCGATCGTCGGAATGTCCTCACGCAGGGCGAAGTCCAGCAGATCGTCCATGAGCTCGGGAACGAGCTCCGGGGGAGGGGGAACGTAGAGCGCACCACGGGGCGAATGATCGGACCCGCCGATCCAGTTCTGCATCGGCCGATGTCGGCCGGCCAGATGGGCCTCGCCGGCATCGTCTTTGAGCAGCAGCCGGTGGGCACGAGAGACCGAATCGGCACTGATCGCTCCCGATGTCAGCAGATCCAGTGCCCCCGTTGCGGCGGCCATCGCAGTGGCCGAGGAGTTGGACTTGGCCCCATGGAGTGCCCGGACGAAGTCATCGATGGGGGCCTCTTCGGCTTCGATCTTCGACGAGGCGATCGATTCGCTGCGCAGCAGCAGGTACGACAGTGGAATCAAGGTGCGACCGTGCTCGGCATCGAGCCGTGAGATCGCACGGATTGCGGTTTCTGACAGCGTGGCGAGCTCGGAGGGCAGATGCAGGTCGACCGAGCCGATGCGGGCCGGAATGGAGACAGACACCTCGGCGAATTTTCTGTCGTCGATCGTGCCGCCGCGGAACTCCTGACGCCACGGCCTGGTCTCTGTCTGGGCTGCGGGGACGGGAACGGCGGAATCGGACATGGGAATAGTCTAGACGATAAGCCCAGATGTTGGAATAACTGGGAATATCTCTCATGGTGATCCCACTTCCAGTGAACACCGACCCCTCGCTAGACTCGCAGTTCAGGGACGCCAGAGGCCCACGGCGGTCGCAGGCGTCTCGAGCCCGATGAGATTCAGTGTTGAACACGAGGAGAACGATGAAACGGCAGCTGCCCGATGTGAAGGAACTCGCCCCTCTCCTGCAGTTCGGTCTGCCCAGGCTCGACCGGGTAGCTGCGCGGCTCGACTCCGCTGCCGATATCTGGGATCTGCGCCGCATCGCGAAGCGAGTGACACCCACGGCACCCTTCGACTACGTCGACGGTGGAGCGCTCGACGAGCACACGCTGCGCAAGAACCGTCAGGTCTTCGCCGACGTCGAACTCCTCCCTCGTATTCTGCACGGAGTCGACGCCCCGAACACATCGACGACGATCGCTGGTCAGCACACGGCGCTGCCATTTGGCATCGCCCCGACCGGCTACACGCGGATGATGCACTCCGAAGGTGAGATCGGGGGAGTTCGCGCAGCGACGAAGGCCGGCATCCCCTTCTCCCTGTCAACGATGGGCACGCGATCCATCGAAGAGGTCGCACAGGCGGCCCCGGGATCCACGCGCTGGTTCCAGCTCTATCTGTGGAAAGACCGCGAACGCAGCCTCGACCTTCTCCAGCGCGCCCAGGCCAGCGGGTATGAGACCCTCCTCGTCACCGTCGACACTCCGATCACCGGACAGCGCCTGCGCGATAACCGCAACGGCCTGTCGATCCCGCCGAAGCTGACGCTGAAGACCATCCTCGATGCCTCCTATCGGCCCGGCTGGTGGTTCAACTTCCTCACCACCGAACCACCGAAGTACGCGTCACTGTCGAACACCTCCCAGTCCCTGGCTGAGATGACCCGAACGATGTTCGATCCGACACTCGACCTCGATGACCTCAAATGGATCCGCGAGCAGTGGAAGGGCAAACTCTTCGTCAAGGGAGTGCTCACCGCCGACGATGCCAGCCGAGCCCGATCCATCGGCGCCGACGGCCTGGTCGTATCCAATCACGGAGGGCGCCAACTCGACCGGGCACCCGATTCCCTGACCGCACTGGCAGAAGTGCGAGCAGCAGCGGGAGATGACATGGAACTCATCCTCGACTCCGGAATCATGTCCGGCACCGATGTCGTCACCGCACTGTGCGCCGGAGCGGACTTCGTCCTCATCGGCCGCGCCTACCTCTACGGTCTCATGGCCGGCGGTCAGCGCGGCGTCGAGAAGACCATCGACCTCATCAAGGCAGAGATACTGACCGCCATGGGGCTGATGGGGGCCCGGAACATCTCCGACCTCGGACCCGAACTCACCAGGGGCCTGCCGAGCGCCCCTGATGGCTCCATCACCCCTGGCCGGGGATCGCTCACGCCTCCAGAAGGCGTCTGAGCAGCCGGAACTGCTGGGCGGCAGCTGACTCGAGGTCACCACCGCCGCGGGGCCGGTCCTTGTCATCGGTCTGGCGTAGGGCGTCATCGGTCTGGCGTAGGGCCCATTCGTCGAAGGCCGTCAGCAGTGTCGCCACCGCCAGGCACTGCAGCTCGATCGGGCAGGCTGAATCGATCGCGCCGGCATCCCTGCCGACCTGAAGTGTTGATGCGACCCAGGCTTCGAACGAAGTCCCGAGGCTGCTGACTGCGGGATCGTCCCGATTGGCGTGCACGATGCGCCACAGCAGTTCGAGCGCCCGGCTGTGCGGCCACACCCGCAGTGCGTCGTCGAATACGTGCGCTGCGGTGGCCCAGAAGTCCGAGGTGAAATCGGCCGGGCTCGGTGGGGCCCAATCAAGGGCTGCGTCGCTGCGCAGCCGGTCAACGACCAGCGTCAGGAGTGACTCCTTGGACTCGATGACGTGGTAGAACGAGCTTTTGCTCATTCGGCAGCTGGCGATGATGCGATTGAGTGAAGCCTGCTCGAAGGGGTGCGAGGCAAACTCCTCGGCTGCGGCGAAGACCAACGCCTGCCGCTTGGCAGTCGGCATGCGAACGAATGCAGTCTGTGACACGATCTCTTCCCGCCTTCTATGGACTACCTGGTCCAGGCAATGCTACCGTGAGTGGACCAGCCAGTCCACACGAGCGATGCAGGGAGATGAAATGATGACGTGGGTTCCCTTCGATGAGCAGTATGCGGCCGCCGAAACTGATGAGCTGCGCGTCCTCGTCGTCGGTGCCGGAGTTGCGGGAATGACCATCGCCCAGCTGCTGCGCAGGCAGGGCAGACACCCTGTGCTCATCGAACGATCGCGGGACCCAGAGACGTTGACCGACGATGACCACGCCGGATACATGCTCGCACTCATGCCCATGGTCGACCCGGTCCTCGACGCCCTCGGAGTCAGGGAGGACTATCGCGCCCGCAGCGTGGCCATTGACCGCTTCGCCTTCCACGCCCACACCGGCAAGGTCATTCGCCAGGATCGCCTCGGCAGTCTGCTTGCCAGGTACGGGGAGTACAGAGGCATCGCCAGAGGAGAGCTGATCACCGTCCTCTCCGGTGCACAGTGCTCTGCCACCTTCGACTCATCACTTGACGCCATCGCAGATGCCGAATCGGGCCCTGCTCAGGTGCAGGTGACCACTGGCGTCCACAGCGAGGAGAAGGATCTGCACGAGGCCGAATTCGACCTCGTCATCATCGCCGACGGACTGGGCTCCCACACCCGGACGCTCGTGCCCGGCGGCGAGTCGGAGGGCTCTGTCGACACGGCCTGGGGCGGGTGGGTGGCCTGGGCTCCCGCCGACGCGGACAGTAACCAGGTCGACGAGCTCTGGGGCGAGGGATTCTTCCTCGGTGCCTACCCGGTCAAGGACAGGATCGGAATCTTTCTTGGCTGCCCCGACTCACGTGAACCCCTCGGAGCCCGACGTTTCGCCGCCGAGGTGCGCAGCAAGCTCACCACGCTGACACCGAGAATCGAGACGGCACTGACCGCCGTGGCCGAGGCGGATGGCCCCTATTTCTGGGCGCTGCGAGACTTCCGCAGCTCCCAGTGGGCCACGGCGAACACGGTACTCCTCGGCGATGCCGCCGCGGGATTCCTCCCCACGGCAGGCATCGGTGCGGGAATGTCGATGGAATCGGCCAGGATGCTCGCCGCCGCTCTCGACTCCACCTCGCCCGCGCAGCTGCCGGCCGCTCTGCGCCGCTATGAGTCCGCTCAACGACCCCGAGTCGAACGGGCCCAAACCGCCTCCCGGCAACTGGCCAGGCTCATGTTCTATCTGCCCGGCGCCTTGGTCGGCCTGCGCGGATTCCTCTTCCTGCTGGTCAGCATCAAGACGGCGCTGGCCCCGATCATCGACCTTCTGAAGCGCCCGGCGAATCCGCAGGACGTTGAGAATCCGAGTCTGCGGATGTGGTAAGAATATCCGGGGCCCGAACGGGACACCGGTGAAATGACACGCAAGGGACACGATGAACGCAACAGCCACCTCGGCGGGGGAGAGACGCGAACTCACACGGGGGCTGAAGTCACGTCACCTGCAGATGATCGCCATCGGAGGGGCCATCGGCACCGGACTCTTCCTCGGCTCCGGCGGCACGATCTCCCAGGCAGGACCCGGCGGTGCACTGCTGGCCTACGCCGCGATCGGGGTCATGGTCCTCTTCGTCATGCAGTCCCTTGGCGAGATGTCGACCCACCTGCCCGTGGCAGGGTCATTCCACACCTACGGCTCGAAATACGTCAGCCCCTCATTCGGGTTCGCCATGGGCTGGAACTACTGGTTCAACTGGGCGATCACACTGGCCGCGGAGCTCGTTGCGGCCGGAGTCATCATGTCCTTCTGGCTGCCCGGTGTTCCTTCCTGGGTCTGGGCCGCGACCTTCCTTGCCCTGCTCACCGGACTCAACTTCCTCTCGGCCAAGGCCTTCGGCGAGGGCGAATTCTGGTTCGCGGCCATCAAGGTCACGGCCGTCCTCGCGTTCCTCGTCCTCGGGGTGCTCATGATCGTAGGCATCATCGGTGACGATTCGCCGGGCATGAGCAACTGGACGAACGGTCAGGCGCCGTTCGTGGGCGGCTGGACCTCGATCATCAGTGTGTTCATGATCGCCGGCTTCTCCTTCCAGGGTACCGAGCTCGTCGGCGTCACAGCGGGGGAGTCGAGCAACCCCCGCCGCGACATGCCCCGGGCCATTCGCACCGTGTTCTGGCGCATCATGCTCTTCTACATCGGCGCGATCGTCATCATCGGCTTCCTCCTGCCCTACACCGACCCCTCGCTGCTGGCCTCGGCCGCCGGTGAGGATGTCACGGCCTCACCCTTCACACTCGTCTTCGAACGTGCCGGAATCGCCGTGGCCGCGTCCGTGATGAACGCCGTCATCCTCACCGCCATTCTTTCGGCCGGGAACTCCGGACTCTACGCTTCGACCCGCATGCTCTATGCGATGGCCAAGGAGCGCACCGCGCCGAGGCTGTTCGCCCGACTCAACGAACGCGGAGTCCCCGTCATGGCCCTGCTGGCCACCGCGATCATCGGCCTGTTCGGTTTCCTCTCCGAGGTGATGGGTGACGGCGGTGCCTACACCTGGCTGATCAACGTCTCCGGCCTCTCCGGGTTCATCGTCTGGGTCGGCATCGCCTGGTGCCACTTCAGATTCCGCCGTGCCTACGTCAAACAGGGACATGCCGTCTCGGACCTGCCGTACCGGGCGCCGCTGTTTCCCATCGGTCCGATCATCGCCCTGGTCATGCTCGTCATCGTCATCATCGGCCAGAACATCCAGGCCATCGTCGCAGGCCGTGTCCTCGAAGTCGCTTCCGCCTACATCGGACTGCCCGCATTCCTTCTGCTCTGGCTCGCCCACAGACTGGTCACCGGGTCACGCTCGAAAACCGTGGCACTGGACGGTATGGACGTCGAAGGCCTGACGATCACACCGCGAACTGGGCCAGCATGATTCTGAGTGGATCGAAATGATCCCGTAGGGAGCGCAGCCGAGTCAGATCATCGGGTTCGAACGCCGAGGCGACCTCTTCGGGGTTCAAGGACCGAAAGGTGAAATTGAGTGAGCGGCCCAAGGTCACGCGTGGG
Organism: Brevibacterium sp.; assembly: GCA_030457025.1. Lineage (GTDB taxonomy): Bacteria > Actinomycetota > Actinomycetes > Actinomycetales > Brevibacteriaceae > Brevibacterium. The sequence continues at coordinate 17,450 of JAKDSA010000045.1, forward strand.
CTCTCGAGGGCGTCCAGCTCGCCGGCAATGGAGACATGATGGGCCAGTGGAGTCTCCTCGCTCTCGTTCAGGGGTGACAATACGGAAAACAACCATGTGGCCCCACGATGTCCCAGGACGTTCGTTCGCAGTCTCGGGTGCTTCGGCCATTGCGCCACCGAGCAGGCGCAGTCCGATGACGGTGAAGGAGGGCACCCGGTTCGGAGCACTCGCTGCGATGAGGCTCATCATTGTCTGGTCGCCGAGCTCGCGCAGGAAGAACGCTTCACTGCCATATGAGTGGGGCTCATCCGGTTCGGCAAAGATCTCGCCGGTCCTCGCGAAAGGTACGACGTCAATGCTCGACTCGAACTCTGCTCCGGCAGCCAGCAGTGCGCCCTCCAAGCGTTCGGCCCGTCCGAATTCGGTCGTACCCGACCACGCGAGCTGAATCCGCAATTGATGAATTCCGCGCAGAAAGGCAGGCAGATCAGCGGCACTGGTCGGCGCTGAGAAGATGGAAGCGGCAGTCATCATGTCCCGGTCCTGCTTCACTGCCCATTCCCGCCACACCTGGCCGGCCCCGGGAGACGATCGCAGGTCGATCACGATAGAGCCGCCAAGCACCTCCTCAATGGGGAATACCCGCATCGTCAAGGAAGTGACGATGCCGAAGTTCGAACCTGCCCCGCGCAGGGCCCAGAACAATTCCGGGTTCTCGTGCGCGTTGGCCGTCCGGATTCCGCCATCTGGGGTGACGATCTCGGCGCTGAGAACGTTGTCGGAAGCAAACCCGTACTTTCGTGACAGAAGGCCAACGCCGCCGCTCAAGCTGTACCCGGCGATGCCAACGCCTGGAAAACTTCCTGACAATGGGGCCAGCCCATGTCGCGCGGCGACGGCCATCACCTCAGCGAAACGGGCGCCGGCTCCTGCGGTCACCGTGCGTGTGGAGGGATCGACGCTGACATCATTCATTCTCGAGGTGTCGATGAGTGTTCCCGAACGCATCCCCGAAGTCCGGCCGTGCCCAGTCGATTGCACGGCGATCTGGGGTGAACGGAAGCTCAGTTCGGAGCGTACGGCGGCGGCCACCTCGACGGCGGTCAGAGGACTGACGATGCGGTCGGGGGAGTGCGGATGGTCAAGTTGGAATCCTGTGATCGAGTTCATGCCCTCACAGTAGAATCTATTGTGGACCGAAGGTGACCACAATATAATTGCGTCGTGACAGATCGAACTCCAAGCAGCGATATGCCCGGCAGGTTGCTGCGCTTACTCTCGCTCCTCCAATCGCGAGGGTGGTGGCGGGCCGAGGAATTGAGCGAACGCCTCGGAGTGGAGCCTCGTACTCTGCGCAGAGACTTCGAGAGGTTGAAGGATCTCGATTATCCTGTTCGCAGTCGAACCGGCCCTGATGGGGGATACAGCCTGGGGGAGTCGTCGAATCTTCCGCCCCTGCAATTCGATGACGAGGAGGCCGTCGCGATTGCAGTGACTCTGTCGACTGCCAGTCGCCAGGCGCGAGGACAATCCGATGCGGACGGAGTGCGGGTGGCCACCGACAGCGCGAGGATCAAGCTGGAGCGAATTCTGCCGGTGCGCCTGCGGCGTCGCTATCACCGACTTGTCCAATCGATTGAGGCCGGGCCTGGCCCCGATGCAGGTGGTGAAGCAGCGCTGCCGGATACCGATGTGCTGCTCGAACTCTCCGATGCATGCGCTGATCATCAGGCGTTGTCGTTCATCCATGTCAAGCGCGATGGCTCTCGTTCCCTCCGGCGGGTGAAACCGCACAAACTCGTCACGATGTCAGGATATTGGTACCTGGTCGCCTGCGACTCCGATCGCGACGATTGGCGTTCCTTCAGGGTCGAACGCATCAGTTCGATCAAGTACCGTCATGAACGGTTCGAGCCCCAAGTGCTCGACGCCTGGTCCTTTGTGGCCCGGTCCTTCGCCGAGGCGCGCTATCGGTTCAATGCCACCGTGACATTCGAGATTTCGGCCCGGGACTTGAGGTCGAGGCACTACAGCACGATCTTCGGGGCCGTGAAGGAACTGCCGCACCAGCGTTGCGAGGTGATTCTGAGCGCTGATTCGCTCGATCTCCTCGTCCAGCACCTGTGTGCATTGCTCAGTGTTGACGCCGAATTCGACATTGCCGCCGATCAGGGAGTGCTCAAACGGCTTGAGACCATTCGTGCGCGACTGAGAACTGTGGGTTAAGCTAGGCTCGCCTAACTCAACAAGAAGGATCTCATGCGCCGAATTCTCGCTCCCGTGCTCGCTTCCGTTCTCCTGCTCGCTGCCTGTGGCGGCGGTGGTGGTGACGAAGAGGAGACAGCCTCCGGCATCAGCGTCGACACCAAATTCGGGTCCGTCGAAGTCCCCAAGGACCCGCAGAAGGTTGTGGCACTGGGATGGGGCGATGCGGAAACCGCGCTGGCCCTCGGAGTGCAGCCGGTCGGGGCTTCCGACTGGGTGGAGTTCGGCGGCAAGGGCGTCGGCCCCTGGGCCGAGGACCTCTACGACGAGGCCCCGGAGATCATCGCCACGATGGAACCCGACTATGAGAAGATCGCGGCACTTGAACCCGACCTCATCCTCGACACCAAGAGCTCCGGTGAGCAGGACCGTTATGACCGCCTTTCGGAGATCGCGCCGACAGTGGGCGCACCCGAAGGCGGCGACAACTACCTGACCACGATGGACCAGCAGGTCGACCTCGTCGCCCAGGCCCTGGGCAAGGAAGACAAAGGCAAGAAAGTCCTCGCCGAACTCGACAAGACCTACGAAGCCGCGCGCGAAGCCCACCCGGAGTTCGAGGGACAATCCGTGAGCGTGGCCGCGAAGACCTCCGAAGGCTGGGGTGCATACGTCGAAGGCTCCGAACGCGTGCAGTTCATGCAGCAGCTCGGCTTCGAACAGTCAGAGAAGGTCGCGGCGCTTCAGCCGGAGGGCTTCACCGCTCCCGTGTCGCAGGAGAAGCTCGACGTCCTCGACGCCGACCTGCTCGTCGCCTTCCCGATCTACATCCCCGACACCGAGATCACCAAGGACGCTGGCTTCAAGCGGATCCCGGCGGTCGAAGACGGGCACAGCCTGGTGCTGACCGAGGACCTCAACGACGTCCGACAAGCCTTCTCACTCAACTCGGTGCTCTCCGCGTCCTATGCGGCCAAGAAGATGCCCGACCTCATCGCCGACACCCTCAAATAAGCCGACCGGCGTCCCAGCGTCTGTTCACGCTGCGGCACGCAGGGCATCCAGACCGACGTCGATGATGCGCGCGTGCCGCACGCCGCTCAGCGAATCGATGGCCAGCCATTCCGCCCGATCCGTGGTCCCGTCAATCTCGAGTGTGCCCAGAGTGCCACCGATGATGCGGGCCTCATAGACGACCCGGACGCCCTTGAACGGACGCGGCGCCGACCTGCGGCGGGAGGAATTGCTGCGGTTCTCCGTGAAGGTGTGCGTCGTCAGCGGCCGCACCAGTTCTGCATCGAAGCCCGTCTCCTCCTTGATCTCACGGATCGTGCCGGCCTCGATGCTCTCGTGGAATTCGATTCCACCACCGGGCAGAGTCCACAGCGCATGGGCCGGTTCCTTGCCGCCGTTGAACCAACTGAGCAGGATTTCCCTGTCCTGGTTGACGATCACCGCGTACCCGGCGAGTCGTGTGTCGTATTCGGAGAAGTGCATGGCCTCAGCCTACCTGTGAGTCCCTCGTCCCCAGCTCTTCCCCGGCTCTTCCCAAGGCGAACCGCAGACTCCCGGGTAGGCTGGTGGCGTGACTGACATCGCTACCAGACTCATCGGCAGTTCCGGTGAGCGCATCGTGTTCCTCCACGGCCTCTTCGGCCGCGGCAAGAACTTCACCTCGATCGCCAAGGCCCTCGAGCCCGACTACTCGAGCCTTCTCGTCGACCTTCCCAATCACGGTGACTCGGACTGGACCGATGAGTTCAGCTACATCGACATGGCCGATTCCGTCGCCGCGACGATCGCCGAGGTGACTGACCCCGATGATCTGCCCGTCCACCTCGTCGGCCATTCCCTGGGCGGCAAGGTCGCCATGATCCTGGCTCTGCGCCACCCGGAGCTCATCAATCGCCTCGTCGTCGTCGATATCGCCCCGACTGCTGGTGGCTCCCTCGGCGTGTTCGAACACCTGCTCTCCAGCCTCGCCGAACTCGACCTCGACCAGATCGAGTCGCGCACCGCCGCGGATGAGGCCCTGCAGGAGAAGATCCCCGAGGCCACGATCAGGGGATTCCTGCTGCAGAACCTGCGCACCACCTCGGCGGGGTACGCCTGGCAGCCCAACCTCACCCTGCTGTATGAGAGCCTGCCGGACATCGGTGACTTCCCCGACACCCAGGAGGCTGCCTTCGACGGTTCCGTGCTGTGGATCGCCGGTGAGAAATCGGACTACGTCTCCCGCGATGACCTGCCGCTCATGCGCTCCCTCTTCCCTCGTACGACGCTGCTCACGGTCAAGGGATCGGGCCACTGGGTCCACTCGGAGAAACCGCAGACCTTCGTCTCTGCATTGCAGGCCTTCTTCGCCCGCGCGTGACACCCGGGATCTCACATGTGACACCCCGGAACCGACACACCCGCTGAGAGGAATATGCTGGTGGGCAGTGGCGTTGAGACACAGAGACAGAACCCTAGGACCTTTCAGGAGGAACGAGTGAGCACAGCGATCC
>JAKDSA010000007.1 GCA_030457025.1 Brevibacterium sp.
CAACACACCGATGTACTCGTTACTCCTCAGTCACCACACAGAAATCCGAAGAGCCGTATTTCCGGTTGATGATTAAGTCGGTTCTAGATTCGGTAACTGTGGGGAGTCTATACGGTCGAGATTCAACTATGCGTCACTCAGCCCCTAGTGGCAGCGTTTTGGCGGTGTCCAATTGCCTTTCTGCTGCCGAGGACCCGTATTCTCGAGATCATGGGTTCAAGAGGTCGGAGGTAGTGGGGTAAGAAGGAAGTGTCGCAACGTGTGCGTTCGCGCCCGACTGAAGCGCCCTGGGTCCGTTGAAAGCTCCGGTTTTTGGAAACGAGGGTCTGCGGTGTCGCAGAGATTCAGGATCTCAATTCACTTCCATTCGCTACGGTGAACGCCTCGCGGATGTCGGCGCGATTGTCTCGCTCATGACTGTCGGGGATTCGAGTGACAACGCCCTGGCCGAGACGGTCAAGGTCTAGCACAAGACCGAACTCTTCCGTGAACCTGCCAGATCCGGTACCTGGTGCACGGTCGAGGATTTGGAACTGGTGACCCTCGGGTGGGTGCACTGGTACAACACTCAGCGCTTCAACGGGTATCTCAGCGACGTGCCGCCTGCGGAATTCGAGGAGGCGCTTCATGCTGACTAAACAGCGGCCGACTGGCTGTCGGAAATCAATTAACACGAGCCTCCACCAAACTCAGAGCGATTCAAATCTCTTAAACCTTTTGGTTTCTGAGACAGGCAGCTCGTTCGGTTTTGGAAACTCTCACTGCCCGACTTCACAGGGCAGAGCGTGTCTCGATAAATTGTCTCACCGTAAACTGTCTTACGACCGTGACTATTTGGACTTTGTGAGTCATTCTTGGAGCATGAGGCTTCTGGGATACACGCGAGTCAGTACTGCCGGACAAGGTGCGCAGCTCCAACTCGATGCACTCGTCGGTGCGGGAGTCCAGAAGCGAGATGTTTTCTCAGATGTGACCTCTGGGAGTAAGACGGCGAAACAGCGACCGGGAATGAGGCGGCTCCTCGATTACGCCGAGGACGGAGATACGGTAGTCGTATGGCGTATCGACCGCCCTGGCCGTTCGCTCCTTGATGTTCTGGCGACCGTGAACCACCTCCGAGACCAAGGCGTGAAAGTCCGATCCGTCTCAGACAACATCGACCCCGAGACATCCTCGGGTCGGATGATGCTGGGAATGCTCGCCACCCTGGCCGAGTATGAACGAGAACTCGTTACCGAACGGGTCAATGCCGGAATTGCAGCCGCCAAGCAGAACGGGACGAAGTTCGGCAGGCCACCAGTCGACGCGGACGAGATCGCGACGAAACTCGCGATCGCCGAAGATGCCAGGGCCAAGGGCCGGACTGCCAAGGACGCGGCACGCTTGGTTGGGTGGTCGAGAGCAACGTTGTATCGCCATCGGCAAGCTGCTGACACTTGAAACACTGCGATCGGTTTGAAGACGTTACGCGAGGATCTAGATGCAACGACATGTAATTGAGACCATGGTGTATGGACATTTTCGCCGCCATTGCCGATGAGCGCCGTCACCTTGCCGATCAACTCGCGGACCTAACGCCAGAACAACAATCGACTCAAAGCCTGTGCGTAGCCTGGACAGTCCACGATGTGCTTGCACACTTGACGATGCCACTCGATGTGAGTATGCCGCGGTTTGCCTTAGCCATGCTCTTGGCAGGTGGTAACTTCGATCGAGCGAACCGTCGCCTCACCCGACGACAAGCCGCACGCCCTTTTAACGACGTAGTTGATCTTTTGAGAGACAAAGCTGACTCTCATTTCACTCCACCCGGAGAAGGCCCGGAAGCCCCCCTCACCGACGTCATCGTGCACGGCCTCGACATTCGCTGGCCCCTCGGCCTCCCTAGCCAACTTCACGAAGAACGGGCCGATGTTGCGCTCACGGCCGTGATGAAAGCGCCGGCCAGTGTGGTGAAGAAGGGCGTCGTCGACGGGCTCCAATTCGAGGCGACTGACATGGATTGGAAGCACGGTTCTGGCCCGGCAGTATTTGGACCCGCTCAGGCACTGCTTCTTGGCATTACTGGGCGCGCCGAGGCGGTGAGCTCACTCAGTGGCGACGGTGTCGAGCTCTTGAAGCATAGGGTCCTGTCGTGAAATGTCGCGGACGGGTCTATAACTCGACGCAAGCAGGGGCGGTTAACCAGTGGATTCATCGCCGGTTCGCCGCAATTGGAGTGCTTTAGAGTAGTCAGATGGCTATAGATCAAGATCTCGCCGAACAAGTTCGTTCGCTTCTCAGAGACGAGGCGACGAGCGAGAAATACATATTTGGGGGTTTGGCGTTTCTTATCGCGGGTTATATGGCAGTTGCGGTCGGTGACGAGGGCCTGCTCATACGGGTCGCCCCTGACGCCGAGTGGATCACCGGAGATCCTCGTGCGAGTAACGCGATGCCTGGACGTGCCATGCGAAACTGGCGCTCTTTCAGCATTACCGCCGACAGCACAGAACTGGTTGAGCTGGTCGCTCACAGTGTCGAGCAAGCTAAAACTCTGCCGCCGAAGAAGTAGCCGGCTTCGTTGCTCAAACCCCGCAACACCATCGGCGAGTCGCGGGAGGGGCTAGGCCAAATGAAACCGCCCTGTCACAATCAAATATTGATCTCGGAAGCGACTGACCCGACCGCCTTGGAGAGCTGTAAGATGGCCGCCACTTTTCGGTAAAGCCCACAGCAATGAAAGCAAAGTTGCTTGTTGGTCAAAATCGATCGTGTGCGCACCTATAGGCGCGGTGGGCGTGCGCAATACGGTCAGGCCCTAGGCCGTGAAGGCAACGTGGCCCGCGTCGACGCCTTCCAGGAAATGGGTGATTTAGGAACCTCCGTCATCGGGAGTCCTCAACTCTCGACCAGCAACCGACGAGCTCAACCCACTACCCACTCATCTGCAAAAGGCCACGATGACGTATTCAAGGTCGCTAAATCAGCGGGCTGCGGTCAGGCGGGGCTAAATGGAAGACTACTGCGGCCCGTCAGGAAATCCGGAATAGGGGGTGAAGTACTGCCATCATCTGAGAGGCCTCGACATCCACTCGACCACCAAGGTCGCTCATTGACGAACTCATCTGTGAAGTAGCTGAAAAGCTCAGACCCGAAACGCCGGGGAGAAGCTTGAAAGACGGCTGTCCTAAGTGTTACATGAGCTTAAAGGAAGTTGAGTAGAAGGTGTGAGAATGATTCGTGGTGTGTGGTCTCGGTCGGTAGGAATGATACTTGTCATCATTCTTCTTGCAACTCTCGGATCGTTCGACCCGATCAGCCCACCGGCTGCGGCTGACGAGAAGGTCAAGCAAGTGTCGCCTGAAACGGCTACGAGCACGACAGACCAACCGAAGCCCCTGGCGCCGCTACCAACAAAAAACGGCGAAGACCCATCTCTGCCCGAAACGCCAGACGAGATGGGGACTGATGCAAAGAAGGGTGACAGCGTGAGTGTCATGCTGCGAGAGCAGCTGGCTCTATGATTGCTTCGTACTCTACTGGTGTCAATCGACCCAACCGGGCTTGTCGGCGACGTCGGTGATATGTCCGCTCGATCCAGGTCACGATCGCGATTCTCAACTGGTCGCGAGTGACCCACCGGCGACGGTCGAGAACGTTCTTCTGCAACAGGGCGAAGAACGATTCCATGGCCGCGTTATCGCCCGCTGCGCCGACTCGTCCCATCGACCCGATGATGCCGTGACGGGCCAAAGCCCGAGTGAATTTCTTCGATCTGAATTGGCTGCCGCGGTCGCTGTGCGTCACGCATCCGGCCACGTCACCGCGCCTGGTCACAGCCATCTCGAGGGCATCAACGGCCAGGCGCGCCTTCATCCTCGAGCTGATCGAATAGCCGACGATGCGTGACGAGTAGGCGTCCTTGACCGCGCAGAGGTAGAGCTTACCCTCATTCGTATGGTGCTCCGAAATGTCGGTCAACCACAGCTGATTCGGTCCATCAGCTCTAAACTCGTGCCTGGTCCGTCCGTCGGCATCGACAACCGCGCACAGATCGTCGTGGACCGGTGGTCCCGGCTTCTTCCCGTTCTTGGCCCGGCCCTTGCCGAAGGCGGAGAACCAGTCATTGGCCGAACACAACCGCCACGCAGTGCGTGCCGCCATGGGTTGGCCGGCCGCTTCGGCTTCGTCAGCGAGGTATCGGTACCCGAACTCGGGATCATCACGGTGGGCATCGAAGAGCGCATTGGCCCGATATGCCTCAACGAGATCGGTATCAGGGACAGGCGCGGCCAGCCACCGGTAGTAGGGCTGGCGGGAGAGCTTCAAGACCCGGCACGACACCGCCACGGGGATCCCGTCGGCGGCGAGCTCTCTCACGAGCGGGTAGAGCCTTTTGACGGCAGGTTCGCCTGTGACAGATAGGCGGCCGCGCGGCGTAGGACCTCGTTCTCCTGCTCCAGCAGACGATTGCGCCGACGCATCTCTCGTAGTTCGGCGGACTCGTCGCTGGTGTTGCCGGGTTTGTTGCCGGCATCGATTTCTGCTTGGCGCAGCCATTTGTTGATGGTGCCTTCGTGGACTCCGAAGTCCTTGGCGATCTGTCCGATCGTCGTCTTGGAATCCCTGGTCTGGACGACGCGGATGACGTCGTCGCGGAATTCTTTCGGGTAGGGCTGTGGCATGGTGTCTATCCTTCCAGGCTTGCCTATGAACAAGCCAGATTAGATGTCACCTAACCCTGCATCAGTCCCATTCGTCTGCGGGCCCCAGTCGCAACCAACTGGACAGTAGTGAGCCTGCGATCATGGCTGTTGCGGCTCCACACATGGTTCCTGCCCAGGCGGCGAGTGTTTTTGTTGAGAGGCCGTGGGTGAAGAACAGCACCGCGGTGAGCACAAGGACGATGCTGACGGTCGTGTAGAGCAGTGGGGATCCGCCAGTTGAGACCCCGCCGATCAGGAAGGCCCAGATGAACAAGGCTGAGGCCAGGAGGGAGGCGATTGCGCGGATACCTTTGCCGCCGATGACGAGAAGGACGACGATGATGACGATGATGGTGAAGATGGCAAGTTTGATTGCGCGGTCGTGTGAGTGGAATGTGTACACGGTGTCTGAGTCGGGGCTATTTGAGGCGTAGAGGATGGCTCGGTCGTCGTTGGAGGCGTGTGAGAGCCAGGCGTCGCGGAAGAGCATCACCTCGACTTGGTGCCCGGTGTTTAGAGTGCCGGTGGCTTGGCCGCAGGGAACTTCGTCGGTGACGTTCTCGCAGTCGGTGTAGGACACGTCAGAGAGAACAGCAGAGGGGTAAGTCGTACCGGTTGTGCTGGGTTGGTGGGGCCACAGTGCGATGACGAGGGGAATGAGGGTCACAGCAATGACCACGACAACCGCTGTGGAGAGGCGGGTGCCGTGGTCAAGGCGTGAAATGAGCGTTTTCATGCGCTCAGATCATGGGAATGTGTCGGTGACTGGAGGGTCGGTGATGGTGCTGCAGCGCGTTCGGCTGCGATTGCCTGGGCGATCTTGTCGGGCCTGAGATCGGACCACGAGTCGGTGGGTGTTTCGACATAGGGTGCTGTGGCGTGGCCTGCGGCTTTGATCTCCTTGAGTTTGTCGAGGTTTTCGGGAGCGGAGAGGTCCTTCACGGTCGGTGGGAACCCTGCTCGCTTGAAGAAGTCGATCGTGCTTTTACACTTGCTGCATTGTGGAGCCGACCACACAGTGATGTTCGACATTGGTTCCTCCTCGGTTGGGGTGGTCATGATGGTCACCTCGGCTCGTCATTCTGTTTCGTTGGGGTTCCAATCGTGGGGGTTTTCGGCCACGACTCGCTCGCTCTTATCGCGTTTAGCTTCCTGTTCTGCACCGTCAATGACGAGGGTGTAGAACTCTTCCTGCCCGTAGTCGTTGTCCTTCCGGATCCCGTAGGACAGTGTGTTGGCCCACCATCCGGCCCAGGTCAGTGATTGCGCTGCGGTGAGGACCTCTTCGCGGTTGTCGGGGTACTCAGTGTCGTCGCCGAGGAGGGTGGAGAGAACGCTGAACCGGTCACGGCGGGCGCTTTCGACGAGACCGGATGAAACCATCCGATCGGTACCTTCAAGTTCCGGTAGGTCGTGCGTGGTTTCGAAGGCCTCGGTCTCGAGCATCAGTTGGTTAAGGAAGGTCTCGGTGTCGGATTTTCGTTGCTTCTTGAAGCAGTTGGGGCAGATCATCCCGTTCTGGTCTTTGCCTGCTTTCGTGGCGTAGAAGTCTGATCGTGCCGCTTGGGCGCGTCTCGAGGGCGGGACTTTTGAGAGGTCGGTGCTGGCGGTGTGGCCGCATTTGTACTTGACGGGGTAGTGGGTGGGAATTTTGCTCATCACGGTTCCTTTGTTGGTGTGGACTTGTGTGCGGCCGTATGGTTTTGTGAGACAGGTTTTAAGGAGCACTCACAAACATGACCACCAGGAAGAAGTACACCCGGAAGTTCAAAGACGAGGCCGTTGAGCTCTTCCTCGCCTCCGATCTCCCGATCACTCAAGTGGCTGCGAAAGTCGGGGTGAAGGCCGGGACTCTGGGCAACTGGATCAAGAAATACCGCGAAGAGAATCCCGACAAATTCGACACCGGCGAACAGGAATCCGTGTCGTTTGCCGAACACCAAAAGGTCGTGGCTGAGAACGCGAAACTCAAACAGGAGATCGAGTTTTTGGGAAAAGTCAGCGCCTTCTTTGCCGCGAAGCAACAGTAGACGACCTCTACGAGTTCATCGAAGCAGAGAAGGCGGCCTACTCCATTGCCATGATGTGCAGGGCTCTCAAGGTCTCAAGGGCCTCGTTCTACCGGTGGCGGACCCCGACAGGGCCTTCGCCGCGAGCTGCCCGTCACGCGATGCTCGTCGAGGCGGTCACGGCAAAGTATGACGAGTGTGCCGGTCGTGCCGGCCGGGACCAACTGACTCGACTGCTCAACGCCGACGGCATCGCGGTCTCGGAATCAACCGTCGGGGTGATTCTGCGCGAGTCCAGTCTGCGCGCGGTCAGGGTCAGGGCTTGGAAGACCACGACTGTCCAGGATCCGCAGGCCAACGTCGCCCATATCGGCAATCACATGCTCGATGAGGAGGGGAATCGGGACTTCTCCTCGTCGGTGCCCGGGGCCCGGCTGTGCGGCGACATCACCTACTTAAAGACCGAGGAAGGGTGGTTGTATCTGGCCACGGTCATCGATTTGTGCACCGGCATGGTCATCGGGTGGAACATGGATGATCACATGCGTGCCAGTCTGTGCATCGAGGCTCTCGTCATGGCTCGCGACCACGGATACATGGACTCTGAACAGGCAATATACCACTCAGACAGAGGGGCACAATACACGTCGGTGCAGTTCCAGAAGTGGTGTGCAGGAAACAATGTCACCCAGTCGATGGGCGCGGTCGGGGTGTGCTGGGACAACGCGGTCGCGGAGAACTTCTTCTCGCATTTGAAGACGGAGTTCTATCACCATCACAGCTTCGCAACGCGGCTGGCGGCCAGGACCGCGGTGATGGACTACATCGAGTCTTGGTACAACCGACAGCGCCCGAATGCCAGGGCAGATCATCGTGTCCCGGTGCAGGCCTTGAACGACTACCGCGAGAGTGGCCAGACCGGCCTGGCGGCGTAAGAGAAATCATCAACGAACTGTCTCAAAAACTTGACGAGCGCAGTGCACGAAGTTCGGGCACACGCGATGTCAGTGTTTGTCGCTGGAGACGTGGCGGGGATCATTACGCCAGTGATTAGGGGATTGTTTCGCGCTTGAGTGAGCTTCCCCGCAAGTCGTGGACACGTGAACCACGTCACGCAGCCTGCGTAGACGCTTCCTCCTGAACCGGACCAGCACTCTGGCCAGCCCGGAACTTCTCCTCAAACTCCACCGGCGGAACCATCCCCAACGCCGAGTGCAACCTCCGCCGGTTATAGACCACCTCGATCCACCGAGCGACTTCCCGCATCACCTCAGCCCGAGTCTGCCAGACTCGCCGCTCGAAGAACTCAGTCTTCAATGACGACCAGAACGACTCCGACATCGCGTTATCCCAACACACTCCAGTCCGCCCAACAGACTGCTTGAGCCCCAGCTCGATAGACGCCTGATGCAACTGCGCCGACGTGTACTGCGCTCCTTTGTCGGCATGAAAAATGACGTCACCTGGAACCATTTCGCGCAGCGTATGAGCCATCCTCAACGCCCGCTCGACGAGGTCGGAATCCTGCCTGGAATCCATCGCCCAACCAAGCACTCGACGTGAGCACCCATCGCGGATCACACACAAATACACGAACCCCTCCCAGGTGCGCAGATACGTAATATCGCTGATCCACACAGCATCCAACTCGCCTCGATCCCAGACCCGTTTCACGAGGTCAGGAATGTGATGAGTCGCCACTCCAGGCAGTGTCGTCACCGGCCGGAACCGACGCGGACTGATGCCTTCAAGGCCCTGCCTGCGCAACGATGCCGCGACTGTCTTCTCGTCCGCGCTCACGCCTTGTCGAGCCAGTTGCGCTGCCACCCGCGGTGCCCCGTAGACACCGTCGGAGTCCGCATGGATCTCTGCGACTTGCCCGTCAAGGCTCCGTTGCGCTCTGGCTCTCTTCGATGGTCCGGTCTGCCGACGTTTCTTCCATGCGTAGTACCCGGATTTCGTCACCTCGAGGAGCCTGGCCATCCGGCGAATCGCATAGTGGGCCTTCTCCGAGTCCATCAGTTCGAATTTCTCTTGTTTCGAGGCTTCGACGCGAAGAAGGCGGCTGCTTTTCCCAGGAACTCGTTGTCCTGTTTCAGATCGAAGTTCTCCCGCCTCAACCGTGCCAGTTCAGCCCGTTCGTCCTCGTTCAACGGGCCCGTGGATTCCCCGTCGACGCGACGTCGGTCTTTCTCAGCTTTGACCCAGGTGCCCAGGGTCTGTTCACCGACTCCGATTTCCTTCGCCACCGCGGCGATGGACCTGCCGGTGTCGATGACGAGATTCGCGGCCTCGATCCGGTATTGCGGGGTATAAGAGCGACGCTGTCGCTTCTGATCTGACATATTGAACATCCTTCCAGCAGGACTGCGAATCCCGCTAACTTGGGTGTCCACTATTCGAGGGTAGCCTCATGAGCGCTTGGAGTCTGTCGCGGTGCCCGGGCGGTTCTGGAATGTCGTCAACGAGCTTGCGCAACCGACTGCTGGACGCTTTTGTGTAGATCTGCGTCGTAGCAACGGACGCGTGGCCAAGAAGGTCTCGCAGGCCCATGAGGTCGGGGTTGAGCTCGAGGGCGTCGACGCCGAACTTGTGGCGCAGCGAGTGTGCATTTCTTCCGGGTTGGAAACCAAGAAGATGCCGAACACGTCGACCGATTGAACGGGGCAACATGTGTCCCGAGGGGTTCCGGTCGGAAGGGAAGAAATATCCGGTTGGGAACTGTGGCAACAGTTCCTGCATGAGGGGGTGGAGGGGGACGAGGCGTTGTTTGTTGCCCTTGCCGAGTACGCGGAGTTCCTTGGTGGGAAGCATGACGTCGTCGGAGTGGGCTCGAGAGACTTCTCCGGCTCGCATTCCTTGGAGTTCTCCGAAGAGGATCATCAGTACGTCGATGGGGCGTGTTGCTCGGTCGAGGGCTCGTTGAATGTCATCGGTCGGGCACGGGTTCGGGATTCCGACGCTGTTGCGCATGCTGGGGAGCTTGCGCGCAGGGTTCTTCTTGATCTTGCCGATCGTTTCGGCCCATTCGTAAAACACACTGAGGGTAGAGCGGGCAGATCGTTTCGTGGAGATTGCTGGACCAACGTCTTTGGAAAGCCAAGTGTGGAAATCTTCGAGGGTGAGTCTGAGGACAGAACCATGCTCGGTGGTGTCCTGAGCCCATGTCATGAGCCGTTGGAGATAGTAGCCGCGTAGCTCGACTGTGTATGGAGAGCGGTAGGTCGATAGGGCTGTCGTGAACGCGTCGTGGAGCGCCTGGTGTGGTTTCGACAGCTGGTGGTCTGACATGGGATCTCACTTTCGAATAGGGGAAGTGAGATTGTTTTTAGCATGTTCTAACTTGTTCGGCTTTACCGAGGCCTGCCGAGGAGTGCTCCGAAGAGGAAGAATCCGATCGTTCCGCCGATGGCAGCTAGCCAAAGTGGACCCGATGATTCGACCAGGAAAATTTGGAGGAAAGATGCTGCTGCTAATGCGGCACAGGCGAAGAAGGCAAGCCTGACAGCTATGCCGAGGACGCCGACCAGTATGAAGCCTCCGATTACTAGCGCAACGATGACTCCGAAGTCCATGGTGACTTCTCCTTAGACTTGAGGTGCGGTTTGTATCCAGCAGGCTATTGCACGGTGCTGACGCGGAGTTATCCATGGGCAGGTATCGTAACGGAGCCGCGGCTCCAATCGTCATGGTTCGGCATGGGTGCTACTTCTAGGCCGCGTTCACCGAGAATCGCGCGCACTGTCCTGCGGCTGTCTGGTTGGCCGGCAATCCGAACGTCAAATTGTTCGACACGCTGCCCGGTGTAGCGGCCGCCCATATGAGAGCCAGACCGGTTGATGATCGTGAAACTGAGCTCTGAATAGTCGAACCCTGCACGCTTGAGGATTGCCTTCACGGACCGGATGGTGAGGTGATTCGTTTTCATTGGTCGTCAGCGCCTTCGATCACCAGGTTACGGAGTGCGACAACCCACGATGCGGCAAGTAGTTGCCCAGTGCCACTAGATTGCGAAGCGAGTTCACGTCGTAGTCGAAGCATGTCTGCTTGGAATCTGTTAATCGTGAGGTCGGGGGATCGAGTCCCCCTCCCGCTACTTCGACGAAAAGGACCTCCACTGTCCGGGTGGGGGTCCTTTCTGATTCACGACCCAGGATGCTCACGACTCAGCGTCCGTACGGCTTAATTCCGCAGCCTCGGCGAGACATCCTCCGCATCCGGCCTACAGTCCGCAAGCTTGCGAAATGCAGTGGCGAGCAACCAGTAGATCGCCGCGGACACGGGGGCGACCAGAATGACCTGCCACCAGGACAGATCCTGTGAGCCCCAGCCCAGGAGCTTGAAGCAGGAGTGGACGCACAGGACGAGGGCCATCAGGATGAGCGCTTCTCGCCGGTTGCGCCGGCGGTCGGAGGTTGGCTCCTTCATAAAAAACAAGGCTACCTGAATAATTGAAACTTCAGTGTGTCTATTTTCGATGGACCCGGGGTAGGTGCGGGACTAGGATGATCGTTGCTCAGCCAGTTGACCGATGGAGCCTAAGATGAACGACCTCTTCCCTCACCGGCACGAAGCGCACGATCTCGGTTGTCGGCCCTCGTGCGGTCGCGTCCTGAAGACGGTGACGCTGTGAGCGGCGATCCCAGCCTGCCGTTGCGCTATGTTGCCATCGGCGACAGTCTCTCCGAGGGGGTGGGTGACGAGCCCTGGCCCGATGGCAGCCCGCGCGGCTGGACCGATCGCCTGGCATCTCTGCTGACTGCGCACTACGGACAGCACCGGGCCATCCACTATGCGAATCTTGCCGTGCGCGGTTACAAGACGGCCCAGGTCGTCGACACGCAGATCCAGACGGCCATCGCGCTGCGGCCCGACTTCGTGACGCTGACCGCGGGGATGAATGACATCATGCGACCCCGTGTCGACTTCGGCGCGCTGAAGTCCGCCCTCATCGGGATCGTCGAGCCACTGACGGCTGCTGGCACCAAGGTCTACGTCGTCCCCATCCCCAATATCGCCGGAGTCTCGCCAGCTGGGCCGCTGATCAACACCCGTCGACTGCGTCTCAATGCGATCTATCAGCACCTCGTCGATTCCCACGGAGTCCTGCCGCTGACCAACACCACCAATTCGGTGTTCGAAGATCCCCGTGCATGGGACGAAGATCGCCTTCACCTTGCCGCGCTGGGCCACGAGCGGCTCGCCTGTGCCGCGGCAGCGAGCTTCGGCGTCCCGATCGACTTCGATTTCCTCAGCCCTCCTGAGGGTCCGGCGCCGGTGCGCACAGCCAGCATCGAGGCACAATGGTGGTGGAAGCACGTCAGGCCGTGGATCTATCGACGGCTGACGGGCAAGTCCTCAGGGGACGGACGAGTGGCCAAGCGCCCTGAACTGGGCCCGATCGTCGACGAATAGTAGTCGTCACCGACGAGTAGTAAGGGGCTGCCTGCCGGGATCTCGACTCATCACCACGACGGTTGCTCCGGACGTAGACTCGGTTTCACACATTTGCCCACCGTAGGGAATCAACGATGATTGACACTCGGCTCAGCAACTGGCTCCTCGACTCCGACCCGGCACTGCGCTGGCAGGTCGAACGCGACCTGTTGGACCGTGACGAAGACATCTGGCAGGCGACTCGGGCGAAGGTGCCGAGCGAGGGGTTCGGCCGTGAGCTTCTGCGTCTCCAGGACGTGGACGGGCAGTGGGCTGGAGGCGCATACTTTCCGTCGGACTTCAGGGGCGAAGGTCCGCAGCCGTGGACGGCCACCACATGGGCGCTCAACCAGCTTCGAGACTGGGGAGCTCCCGCCTCGGCGCTGGAGGGTACCGCTGAGAAGCTGATCCCGGTGCGCTGGGAATACGAGGACATGCCCTATTGGGGCGGGGAAGTCGACGTGTGCATCAACGCGATGACGCTGTCGAACGGCCTGTGGCTCGGTGCCGACGTCGACGCGATCGTCGACTGGTTCCTCGACCATCAGCTCGACGACGGGGGCTGGAACTGCGAATGGGTGGAAGGGTCGACGGTGGCCTCCTTCCATTCCACGCTCAACGCACTGATCGGCCTCCTCGATTATCAGGTGCGCACCGGCGACACGGAGCGGGTTGCGGACGCTCGCGCCCGCGGAGAGGAATACCTGCTGCGTCGCGACCTCTTCCGCAGGCTGTCGACAGGGGAGCCCTTCTATGACCGCGTATTCAGCCTCGCCCATCCTCGGCAGGCCTATTACAACGTCCTCGCCGCAGCCGACTACTTCTGGGAGGCCGACAACACCACCCCAGATCCGCGCATGGGCGAGGCGATCGAGGTCATCAGGTCTCAGGGTCAGAGCGACGGAACCTGGCTGCAGGGACACCGACTGGACGGTGATGTCTGGTTCCACATCGACGCGCCGACCGGTGAACCGTCGAAATGGGTGACCCTCCAGGCAACCCGAGTTCTGCAGTGGTGGGACGCGGCGCAGTCTGCGCCGCGCGACCGGCAGGTCTGATCGATCCACAGGCCCGAGCGATCCACAGGCCTGACATAGGAATGCCACAGTTCGTGGCCAGAGCCGGTCCGCACGATGGAGTCATCAACATCCACCGAATGAAGGACACACCATGGCTCGAGTACCAGAACCAGAGGAGACCCCCGACGGACCGACCTATGAAGGGCGGCTCCTCGATCACCCCGACGAGGAGGTCGTCGACCAGGGCGCGGCGTTCGACATTCGCACCCTCTTCAGCCGTCGCAGCGTCCTCGGGGTCGTCGGCGCCGGCATCGGAACGGTGGCGCTGGCCGCCTGCGGAATGAACTCTGCCTCCGGCAGCGACAGCTTAGTGACGGAGATCCCCGATGAGACCGCCGGCCCCTACCCGGCTGATGGCTCAAACGGTCCGGACATCCTCGAACAATCGGGAATCGTGCGCTCCGACATCCGGTCGAACATCGACGGCAGTGAAACGGTCGAGGGCGTGGCACTGACCTTCACCCTCAAGGTCACCGACATGGCCAATGACAACAAGGCATTCGAAGGGGTGGCCGTCTACGCCTGGCACTGCGATGCACAGGGCCGCTACTCCATGTACTCCGAGGGCGTCGAGGATGCGACCTGGCTGCGCGGTGTCCAAGTCGCCGACGAGAAGGGGGAAGTCACCTTCACCTCGGTCTTCCCCGCCTGCTACACCGGAAGATGGACCCACATCCACTTCGAGATCTACCCGGACGTCGACTCCATCACCGATGCCGACAACGCCATTGCCACCTCACAGATGGCTCTGCCCGAGGACGCCTGCAACGCGGTCTTCGAACTCTCCGCCTACGACGGATCGGCCGAGAATCTGTCCAACGTCAGCCTCGACGATGACAATGTCTTCGGCGATGACGGGGGAGAGCACCAGATGGCGACGATCAGCGGCGACACTGACAAGGGCTACGTAGCCTCGCTGGACGTGCCCGTCGACACAGGCACAGAGCCGACCGGAGGAGCCGAACCCGGAGGCGGCGGCGGGGAAGGCGGCGAACCTCCGGAAGGCGGAGCCCCACCCGAGGGCGGCACGCCTGCGGAAGGTGGAGCTGCCTCGGCGGAGAAATAGACGAGCAACCGAAAGGACTTCAGATCATGCTGCACAATCTCACGGGCTGGCACGCCCTCATCGTTTTGGCCATCATCATCCTCGTCTTCGGCGCCGCCAAACTCCCGGCCCTGGCCAAGAGCCTCGGCCAATCGATGCGCATCCTCAAGGACGAAGCATCCGATCCGAGAGGCGACGACAAGAAAGACAATGACAAGAAAGACAACAGCAAGACGGCAGACCAGTCGGCCAACCCACATGAAGCGGTGACCGACCCCATCGCGCAGCGGCACTCATGAGCACCGCCACCGCCGCACACGCGCCCTCGCCTGCTGAGCAGAAGATGCCGCTGGCCGCGCACCTGAAGGAGGCCCGCACCCGGGCGATGCGTGCGGCGGTGGCACTGCTGGTGGGCACCATCATCGGCTATGTGCTCTCGGAATCTGTCCTCGACGTGCTCCGGGCACCGATCACAGAACTGGCCGAATCTCGCAGCGCATCCTTAAACTATGACAGCGTCACGAGCGCATTCGATCTGCGGCTGCGCATCGCCCTGTATTCGGGAGTCATCCTCTCCAGCCCGGTCTGGCTGACGGAGCTCTTCGGCTTCCTCACACCGGGACTGACAGCCAAGGAGAGGCGCTATGGTCTCGGCTTTCTCGCGGCCGCTCTGCCTCTGTTCGCCTCCGGGTGTGCGACCGGCTTCCTCATCTTCCCGCGCATGGTCGAGGTGCTCACCTCATTCGCCTCGGCCGAAGACAGCACCATCCTGCAGGCCGCCTACTATTTCGACTTCGTCATGAAGACCGTTCTGGCCAGCGGAGTAGCCTTCGTCCTGCCGGTCTTCCTCGTCGTCCTCAACCTCATGGGCATACTTTCGGCGTCTGCCATCGCGAAGAGCTGGCGACTCAGCGTCGTCGCCATCGTGGTCTTCGCTGCCTTAGTGACTCCGGCGGCTGACGTACTCTCGATGGTCTTCGTCGCCGCGCCCATGGTGCTGCTCTTTCTCACCGCCCTCGCGATCACCTGGATCCACGATCGGAAAGGAACAGATCATGCTCGGTCTCAGCTTTGAGAAGATGCTGATCGCCGGCCTCATCGCCGTCATCGTCATCGGCCCCCGACGCCTGCCCCACTATGCCCAGAAACTGGGTGAGCTGATCCGCATGTTTCGGGCCCAACTGACAACTGCGCAGACTCGGGCGGCCCAGTCGGTGGGGGCCGAGGACTGGGAGTCACTCGATCCCAGACGCTACGACCCACGGCGAATCGTGAGGGAGGCGCTGCACGAGCCCGCACCCGATCCCGCGCCTGCGCCCGATCCCGCCGAGGCAGGGGATCGCGGCTCATCCGGTCATCCCAGCAGGAAGGCTTAGAAGTCGACTTCCTTCTTGTCGAGACCGGGGAACTTGACCTCATACTTGATCATGTTGTCCTTGTGGTCGACGAGTTTGACCGTTCCGAAGTAGGTCTTCTTCTTCGTCTGAACTTCACAGCTGGTCAGTCCCCACCAGTCCATGACCTTCATATCGTCTCTGCACTCGACAGCATCGACGTCCATCTTGAACTTGTTCTTGAACAGGTCGTCGATATCGGCCTGAAGTGATGCCTTCGGGACTGTTCCGTCACCCTCTTTGTTGACCTTGATCCCGTCATCGCTGGCCCACGAGGTGGTTCGGGGAGCGTCGGCGAAGAGATCTTTCGACTTGCTCGGCTCAGGCTCGGCAGATTTGCTGGGGTCCGGGGCCGATGCACTCTCCGACTCGCCTGGGGCCGCCTTGCCCTGCATGCCACCGCCGTCATCGGCCTTCTCGGTCTGCGCCGCCTCATCGGTCTTCTTCTGGGATTCGTCCTTGTCACCGCCGCAGCCAGTCAGCGCCAGGGCGAGAGCGACACCGACCGCGGCGGTGATCGTCCGGGGTGAGAATGCTGCCTTGGTCATCGGTTTCATCGTCATACTCCTCGTGGAACATCGCTGTCGCCCGGTGAATGATCATCTGGCAATCACGGGCGTCGTTCGTACACAGACGATTCTGCCATCACCGGGCCCCGATCCGGCCGCTGAGCGTGTGCACATCCGGAGACACATGTGTCGATCCGGGCACATGAGGCATGGAGCCTCGACTAATATGACCGAATGATCCCGACGACGACACTGGCCGATGGCACAAAACTCCCACTTCTGGGGCAAGGTACGTGGCACATCGGTGATGATCCTGGGCGACGTCGAGCCGAGATCTCAGCATTGCGCCTCGGCATCGAAGCCGGAATGACCCTCGTCGACACTGCGGAGATGTACGGATCCGGCCGCTCCGAGAACCTCGTCGGAGAAGCGATCGCACCGGTGCGTGATGAGGTGTACCTCGTTGACAAGGTCCTGCCCACGAATGCTTCGGAATCCGGGACCATCGCGGCCTGTGAACGATCCCTGGCCGTCCTCGGAACCGACCACATCGACCTCTACCTCCTCCACTGGCCCGGCCCATACCCCGTCGAAGAGACGATTGCTGCCTTCGAATCACTCCGTGCCCGAGGCCTCATCGGCGGCTGGGGCGTGAGCAACTTCGACCCGGCCGAGATCGCGGAACTGCCCGCGACGCCGCTGGTCAACCAGGTCCTGCTCAACCCGTCCCGCCGCGGTCCGGAGTTCGATCTCCTGCCCGCCCACCGCGATCGTCGCCCCCACATCACGACGATGGCCTACTCGCCGATCGAACAGGGCCGACTGCTTGAGGACCCCACCCTCGCCGAGGTGGCCCGCCGTCACGAAGTGAGCACCGCCCAGATCCTGTTGGCCTGGGCAATGCGCTCCGGTGATGTCATTGCGATACCCAAGGCCTCGACACCCGACCACGTGAAGGCCAATGCCGAGGCAGTCGACATCGCACTGACGAGTGATGACCTCGCCGACATCGATCGTGCATTCCCCGCCCCGACATCGCCGATGCCACTGGAAGTGATCTGAATGCCCCTGCCATCGATCGGTCTCATCTCCCACGGCACCTCGTCGGCAGAAGGGCGCCGGGTCATCGAGGCACTCGCCGCCGCCGTCACCGAGCACCTGGTCTCACGTGGGCTGGCCGCCGAGGTGATGCTGGGACACGTCGATGTTCAGCATCCCGATGTCGCCGAGGTGCTTTCGACCCTTCCGTCTGATTCCCCGGTTGTCCTTGTGCCGCTGCTGCTCTCCCCGGGCTATCACGTGCATGTCGACCTGGCTGAAGCCGTCCGTGCCGCGGGAGGTGCTGATGGAAGCAAAGCGCAGGGAACAGAGACTCGTGACATCCGACTGACGCCGACGCTGGGACCGGATCCTCGTCTGGCCCAGATTCTGGCCGAGCGTCTGCCGGATCTGGGAGACGAGGACCACGTGGTGCTCGCGGCCGCCGGATCAAGTGACGAACGGGCCAATGATGCCTGTCGGGACATGGCTGAATCTCTGGCTCATGAGCTCTCAAAGCCCGTCGTTGCAGGGTTTCATGCCGGTGGGGGAGACCGCTTGAGCGATATTGTTGAGCAGAAACGAAGGGCAGGTGGACGGGTAGTGCTCTCGAGCTACCTTTTGGCCCCGGGCTTCTTCCAGGATCTCGCCTCGGCTCTCATTTCTGACTCCAGCGACATCCTTGCTCCACCGCTGCTCCATGACGGCGCGAAAACCCCGCCATTGCTGGTCGACGTCGTCCGCGACCGCATAATCTCAGCACTCTGACCGGGCGTCAATTTTCTCGACTCGCAGCGTCATCGTCTGACTTATGACGTCGTGCGTCATGAAACGACATGATTGGACACCCTAATGTGTTGAGCAATCTATTTCTCTTGTAGCGTGACTCACCAAAGGTTCACCGCAGCGTTTGGAGACGATCGTGTCCGCACAGGTAGATGAAATCAAGAAAGGCCCGAATGCGCGGGCCTCCGCGAAGTCCACCAGGCCGAAGAAGCCCAATGGCCAGTGGAAGGTCGACGGTCAGGAACCGTTGAACAAAAACGAGATCGACAAGGCCGAGGACAACGGCCTCAACGTCCGCACCCGGATCGAAGAGGTGTACTCGAAGGGCGGCTTCGCCTCGATCGACCCGGACGACCTGCATGGGCGTTTCCGCTGGTGGGGACTGTACACACAGCGCAAACCCGGCATCGATGGCGGCCGTACCGCCAAGCTCGAACCCCACGAGCTTGAGGACGAATACTTCATGCTGCGCATCCGCACCGACGGCGGCGCGCTCAACCTCGAGCAGCTGCGCACAGTCGCCCAGATCGCCGAAGAGTTCGCCTGTGGCAGCGCGGACCTCACCGACCGCCAGAACATCCAGCTGCACTGGGTCGAAATCGAGAACGTGCCCGAGATCTGGCGCCGCCTGGAGGCCGTGGGTATGCAGACGACCGAGGCCTGCGGAGACGTTCCGCGTGGCTTCCTCGGCTCACCGGTGGCCGGGATCGCCGCCGATGAGCTTATCGACCCCACTCCCGCGATCGAGGAGATCACCCGTCGCTACATCGGCGACCCGAGCCTGTCGAACCTGCCGCGCAAGTACAAGACCGCGATCACCGGCCACCCCAGCCAGGACGTCGTCCACGAGATCAACGACTGCTCCTTCGTCGCCGTCGAGCACCCCGAACACGGCATCGGCTACGACCTGTGGGTCGGCGGTGCCCTGTCCGTCGTCCCCCGCTTCGCCGAACGCCTCGGCGCCTGGGTCGCCCCGGACCAGGTCGTCGATGTCTGGCTCGGCGTCACGGAGATCTTCCGCGACTACGGCTATCGGCGCCTGCGCAACAAAGCACGCATGAAATTCCTGCTTGCCGATTGGGGTCCCGAGAAGCTGCGCGACGTCCTCGAAACCGAGTATCTCGGCTACCGACTCGCCGACGGCCCGCCTCCGCCGAAGCCCATGGTCTCCGGAGACCACGTGGGCGTCCACCGGCAGAAGGACGGAAGGTACTTCATCGGCACCAGCCTGGTCGCAGGGCGCGCCTCGGGCACTCTGTTCCACCAGATCGCTGACCTGATCGAAGAGTACGGGATCGACCGTATCCGGTTGACCCCGATGCAGAAGATCCTCGTGCTCGACGTCGACGAGGCCGATCTCGATGATGTCGTCGCCCGCCTCGATGGCCTGGGGATGTCCAGCCGCAAAGATCTCTTCCGGCGTTCGGTCATGGCGTGCACGGGCATCGAATACTGCAAACTCGCGATCGTCGAGACGAAGCAGACAGCCATCGACGCCGTCACCAAGCTCGAAGAGCGTCTCGCCGACATCGACCTGCCCCACCCGATCAGCCTCCATCTCAATGGCTGCCCGAACTCCTGCGCCCGCATCCAGACGGCCGATATCGGACTCAAGGGCCAGATCGTGACCACCGACGAAGGCGAGCAGGTCCCCGGTTTCCAAGTTCACGTCGGCGGAGGTCTGGCCTCGAAGGACCGTGACGAAGCCGGTCTGGGGCGCACCGTGCGTGGGCTCAAGGTCACCGTCGACGGTCTTGAGGAATACGTCGAGAAGATGGTTCGCCGCTTCCTCGACGGACGCTCCGATGCCGAGACCTTCTCCCAATGGGCCCTCCGCGTCGAAGAAGAGGAGCTGGTATGAGCACCACGGAAACCCGTACCGCAGCACCACGGCCCACGCCCACCCGCCACCGTCGCAGTGTCGAGGAACTCAAGGCCCTCGCCGAGGCCGGAGCGAAAGAACTCGCAGGTGATCCCGACAACGGTGTGGCCGAGGCAACCCCGGCCGACGTCATCAGGTGGGTGTCGCAGAACTTCGACACTGACGCCTGCGCCGTGGCCTGCTCGATGGCCGATGCCGCCTTGCCGCACTACGTCGCCCAGTACCAGCCCGGCGTCGACGTGCTCTTCCTCGACACCGGTTATCACTTCCCGGAGACCTACACCACCCGCGACGAGGTGGCCCGGAAGGTCGACGTCACCATCGTCGACGTCCTCCCGGAACAGACAGTGGAACAGCAGGACGCCGAATTCGGAGCCGAACTGTTCAACCGTGATCCCGGCCTCTGCTGTGCCCGCCGCAAGGTCGCACCCCTGCAGAAGTCCTTAGCCGGCTACGAACTCTGGTTCACCGGAGTCCGCCGTGACGAAGCACCGACACGGGCGAACACACCGCTGGTGACCTTCGACGAGAAGAACGGACTGGTCAAGATCAACCCCGTCGCAGCATGGTCATTCGACGACCTCCTCGACTACTCCGGCGCCTTCGACGTGCCGGTCAATCCACTGCTGTCGCAGGGCTACCCATCTATCGGATGCCAGCCCTGCACCCAACCCGTGGCCGAGGGCGAGGACCCTCGAGCCGGCCGCTGGGCGGGCACCAACAAAACAGAATGCGGGCTCCACGTATGAGTATCGATCACGCACCCCTGTCCACCAACGAACCCCTGTCCACCCTCGACGTCCTCGAATCCGAAGCGATCCACATCATCCGGGAGGTCGCCGCCGAATTCGAGAAGCCCGTGCTGCTGTTCTCCGGCGGCAAGGACTCCGTCACCGTCCTCCACCTGGCGGCCAAGGCCTTCTGGCCGGCGAAGATCCCTTTCGGGCTGCTCCACGTCGACACCGGCCACAACTTCCCCGAGATCCTGAAGTTCCGCGATGAGACCGCGGCTCGCTACGACATCGAGCTGTCTGTGGCCAAGGTCCAGGACTACATCGACGACGGCCGCCTGCGCGAACGCGCCGATGGCACCCGCAACACCCTGCAGACCCAGCCGCTCATCGACGCCATCGCAGACGGGGGCTACGATGCGGTGTTCGGTGGAGCCCGCAGAGACGAGGACAAGGCGCGTGCCAAGGAACGCATCCTGTCCCTGCGCGATGAATTCGGACAGTGGGATCCGAGCAACCAGCGGCCCGAACTGTGGAACATCTACAACGGTCGGCATACAGTCGGCGAACACGTCCGCGTGTTTCCGATCTCGAACTTCACCGAACTCGACGTGTGGAGCTACATCGAACGCGAGAACATCGCCCTGCCGCACCTCTACTATGCCCACGAGCGCGAGGTCTTCAACCGCGACGGAATGTGGTGGTCTACGGGCGAGTTCTCGACCCCACGCGCCGGCGAAGACGTCGTCCGCAAGTCGGTGCGCTACCGCACCGTCGGCGATATGAGCTGCACCGGCGCCGTGGAATCGGACGCGAGCGACATCGCCTCCGTCCTCGCCGAGGTGGCCGTGACCACCGTGACAGAACGCGGAGCCACCCGCGCCGACGACCGAATCTCGGCGGCCGCGATGGAAGACCGAAAGAAGGACGGATACTTCTGATGACGACGACACCCGACACCACCGCTGCGACGCAGACGACGACCCTGCTGCGCTTCGCCACTGCCGGATCCGTCGACGACGGAAAATCGACGCTCGTGGGCCGCCTGCTCCACGACGCGAAGGCCATCCTGGCCGACCAGCTCGAAGCCGTGACCCGCACCAGCGAAGAACGTGGCTTCGTCGGCGGCGCGTTCGACTTCGCCCTGCTCACCGACGGCCTGCGGGCCGAACGCGAACAGGGCATCACGATCGACGTCGCCTACCGCTACTTCGCGACCGACAAACGGTCATTCATCCTCGCCGACTGCCCCGGCCACGTCCAATACACCCGCAACATGGTCACCGGGGCCACGACCGCCGATGCCGTGGTCGTTCTCATCGACGCCCGCACCGGAGCGACGGAACAGACCCGCCGGCACCTCACCGTCGTCCAACGTCTGGGGATCCGGCACGTCATCGTCGCGATCAACAAGATCGACCTCCTCGACTACGATCAGGTCGCCTATGCCAAGGTCGAGCACGAGGTCGAGGAACTGGCCGAAGAGATCGGGCTCGACACCGCCCACCTCATTCCTGTCTCGGCGCTGGCCGGGGACAACGTGGCAGCCGCCTCGGCGAACACTCCCTGGTATTCGGGTCCGTCCCTTCTCGAACTGCTCGAAACCCTCCCCAGCAAGGAGGAGGACACCGCCGATCTCGAGCCCTTCCGCCTCGATGTGCAGTCCGTCCTGCGCCCGCAGGGTGGCCTGGCACCGGGACTCGACCCGGAACAGTTCCGGGACTACCGGGCGGTGACCGGGCAGGTCACCTCAGGGCGGGTCCACCTCGGCGATGAGATCGATGTTCATCCCGCCGGGGTGAGGACGACGGTCATCGGCATCGACACAGCCGATGGGCCACTGGAGTCGGCGGGTGCGCCGCTGTCGGTGGCACTGCGACTGGCAGATGACATCGACACCGCACGCGGCACCGTCCTGGCCGCGGCCGGCACCCTGCCTCAGCCGCGGAAGATCGTGCGTGCCGAGGTCTTCCCCTTCACGGCACAGGGCCTGCATTCGGGTGACCGGGTGCTCGTCAAGGCCGGGACGACGACGGTCAAGGCCCTCGTGAGAATCGAATCGAAGCGGAACCTCACGACCTCTGTGTCCGAACCCGCCGAGGTGCTCGCCGGCAATGACATCGGCGTCGCCGAGGTGAAGCTGGCCTCCGCGTTGCCGTTGGCGGATTTCCGCGAGCATGGTCGATCCGGTGGCTTCCTCATCATCGACCCGCAGACCGGAGCCACGGTGGCAGCGGGCATCCACACCCCTGCGGAAGAAGGAACAGCATGAGTCTCTTCACCCGCCAAGTCCCCGGCAGCGTCCTCCTCATCGGGGCGGGCCCCGGCGAGCTGGGACTGCTGACCGTCAAGGGGCTGCGTGCCTTGGAATCGGCCGAGGTCATCGTCGCCGACCGCCTCGGCGCCCGCACGGTCATCGACCAGCTCGAGGCCGAACGGGGCGAAGCACTCGCGGCGCAGATCATCGACGTCGGCAAACACCCCGGTCACCATCCGGTGCCGCAGGCCCGGATCAACGAGATTCTCGTCGAACAGGCTCAGCTGGGCAGACGGGTGGTCCGCCTCAAGGGAGGAGACCCGTTCGTCTTCGGGCGCGGCGGTGAGGAGGCTGCCCATTGCATCACCGCCGGCGTTGAGGTGCAGGTCGTCCCCGGTGTGACGAGTGCGAACTCGGTTCCCGCCGTCGCCGGGATACCACTGACACATCGGGGCCTGGCCACCGCCTACACGGTCATCACCGGGCATGATCAGCTGTCCGAACTCGGGGGAGGACGTGACCACACGGTCGTCGTGCTCATGGGCATCGGCACACTGGCCCACTCGGCGATGATCCTGGCCCGCGGGGTCCGCGGAGGCGACTGCCCCATCGCGATCATCGAGGACGGCTTCGGTGAGAACCAGCGGGTGACGATCGGGACGCTGAACACGATCGCGGGCCAAGCCGCCCGCCGAGGTGTGCGCTCGCCCGCCATCGTCGTTGCCGGCGATGTCGTGACATTGAGCCCCTACGCCGTCGGTGCCTTCGCACAGGCAGAGGCCACCGAACCGGAACTCATGAGGAACCCATGACCTACATCATCGCCCAGCCCTGCGTCGATCTGAAGGACCGAGCCTGCATCGACGAATGCCCGGTCGACTGCATCTACGAGGGCACCCGATCCCTCTACATCCATCCCGAGGAATGCGTCGACTGCGGCGCCTGCGAACCGGTCTGCCCCGTGGAGGCGATCTTCTACGAAGACGACGTCCCCGACGAATGGGAAGCCTACTTCTCTGCGAACGTCGACTTCTTCGACGACATCGGGTCCCCGGGCGGAGCCGCGGCCCACGGTGTCATCGACGGCGACCATCCCCTCATCGCGGCACTGCCGCCCCAGAACACAGGAGAACTATGACTACGAATCCATTCCGGGTGGCCATCATCGGCGCCGGGCCCGCAGGCATCTACGCGGCCGATCTGCTGACCAAGGCTGAGCGTGACTTCGAGATCAGCATCGATCTCTTCGAACGTCTGCCGTCTCCATTCGGGTTGGTCCGCTACGGGGTCGCCCCCGACCATCCGCGGATCAAGGGCATCATCAATGCCCTCATCAAGGTCCTCGACCGCGGAGACATCCGCCTGTTCTCCAACGTGGAATACGGCGCCGACATCAGCTTGGGGGAGCTGACCGATCGCTACGATGCGGTGATCTTCTCCACCGGCTGCTTCGTCGACGCCCCGCTCGAACTGCCCGGGGTCGACCTGCCCGGCTCCTACGGTGCTGCTGACTTCGTCAACTGGTACGACTCGCACCCGGACGTGGCTCAGATCTGGCCGCTGGATGCGCAGAAGGTTGCGGTCATCGGCAATGGCAACGTCGCTCTCGACGTGGCCCGGGTGCTGGCCAAACAGGCCGACGACCTGCACACGACGGAGATTCCCGAGCACGTCTATGAGGGTCTGAAGTCCTCGCGCGTTACGGACGTGCACGTGTTCGGCCGTCGTGGCCCCGCCCAGGCGAAGTTCACGCCTCTTGAGCTGCGCGAGCTCGGCCAAGTCAAAGACGTCGACGTCATCGTCTACCCCGAGGACTACGAGTTCGATGAGGGTTCTCTGGCGGCGATCGAGTCGAACAATCAGACCAAACAGGTCGCGAAGACACTGACCGACTTCACGATGCGTGAACCCACAGGAGCCAAGCGTCGCCTGCACCTGCACTTTCTGCACGCGCCGGTCGCCATCCTCGGCGAGGATCACGTCACGGGCCTGCGCACGGAGCGGATGGAACTCGACGGCTCCGCAGGCGTGATCGGGACAGGGACCTTCACCGACTGGGATTTCGGTGCAGTCTACCGGGCGGTGGGCTACGCGGGAACAGCCCTGCCGCAGCTGCCATTCGACTCGGGCAAGCGAGTCATCCCGAACCATGAGGGCCGTGTCGTCGACGCCGCTGACCAGGCGAGTGCCGCCGAGGCGGATGTGGTGCAGGGCGTATACGCGACCGGGTGGATCAAGCGTGGACCCGTCGGGCTGATCGGGCACACGAAGGGTGATGCCCTGGAGACGATCGGTCACATCCTCGATGATCGGGCGGCTGGTGTGCTGACCGAGCCGGTGCACCCGGAAGACAGTGCGATCGTTGAGCTGCTCGAATCCAAGGGCGTCGACTACGTGGACTGGGAGGGCTACCACCGGCTGGAGGTCGCAGAGAAGTCACTCGGCGAGGCCGAAGGACGTGAGCGCGTGAAGATCGCGACCCGCGAGGCCATGCTGGCCGAGGCGCGCGGGCAGGTGAGGAGCGCAACAGGCTCACACAGCTGAGTGCGTTCACATCGATTGCCAATGGTCGTAGGCTCGTGGGTGATAACAGTCTTCGTGCAACGATTGCACTCGTCAGAGGAGATGCACTGCCGTGATTGACACATCAGCCCGGGTTGCCGTCATCGGCGGCGGGATCGCGGGTGCCTCGGTCGCCTTCGGTCTGGCCTCACGCGATGTCAGTGTCACCGTCTTCGACGACGCCATGGCTGGTCAGGCGACCGCCGCCAGCGCCGGAATCATCGCCCCCTGGGTCTCGACGAGCACCGGTGCCTACTATGAGACCTATGCGGCCGGCGGCAGCTTCTATCCCGACTTCCTCAAGCGCCTGAGTGACCTGGGCATCCCCGAGCTGGGGTACCGCAGGTCCGGTGCCCTCGTGGTCAACCAGAACCCGGATGCGCTCGCCGAGGCGGCCCGGCTCATCCGCGAGCGTGCCGCAGCCGCAGGCCCGGTCGCGGGCGAGGTCCACGACATGGACGCCGCGAATCTGACGGAGATCTTCCCACCGATCGCCCCGGACATGACCGGGTTATTCATCACCGGCGGCGGCAGAGTCGATGGGCGCACCCTGCGCGACGCCATACTGACCGGTGGAAAGGCCCACGGCGCCCGTCTTGTGAACGACTCGGCGAGAATCATCAGCAATTCCACCAGCGGCACCGCCACATGGACGGTGGGGACCACCTCGGCGATGGAGGACTTCGACGTCGTTGTCGTCGCAGGTGGGGCCCGCAGTGCCGAGGTGCTCGAACGGCTCGGCCATACCGCGGCGATCACCGCACAGCGCGGGCAGCTGATCCATCTGGGTCTTCACGGGACCAACACCTCACCATGGCCGACGGTGCATCCGCTCGACCACCACTACATCACCCCGTTCGACGGAGGCAGAGTCGTCGTCGGTGCCACTCGCGAGGACGGCGTGGGATTCGACGTCCGCACGACGGCGGCTGGGCAGAGGCAGGTCCTCGACGATGCGCTGAGAATCGCTCCCGGACTCGCCGAGGCAACAGTCCTCGAGACGAGAGTCGGGGTCAGGCCCATGTCCGCACGTGCGAGCGGACTGCCCTATGCCGGTGCCGTCCCCGGCACCAGCGGTCTGTGGTTGGCCTCCGGATTCGGTGCGGGCGGGCTCACGATGGGTCCGCTCATCGGCGACGGACTTGCCAGAGCGATCCTGGGTCAAGCGGCACCCGAAATCGCGCATTTGGCGTTGTGACCCGGACAGACCATGCAGTGCCAGCCAGGACGAATCCGACGATGCGGTCGATGAACCGCGCCGTGATCTTCGCGCTGGCAGCGGTCGGGCTGTGGTTCTCGCCGGTTCGCAGCGTGCGGTTCCGGCTCTAGCGGCTGCGCTGCCGCGCCCAGCGGGTGGGCAATCGCCGCAGACTCAGTCGACGGCATCGCCGCAGACTCAGCCGACGACGGTGGTGCTGACCGCCTTCGCCAGTGCGTCGAAGGCCCGGATCGTGGGGAACAGCTTGCCCGCATCCTGCGGCAGGCCCCAGCTGGAGAGCTTGACGCCGACGAAGTTGGCCCCCGGGTTCATGTAGATCATCTGCCCGTGGATGCCCAGCGCGAGGAAGGCGTGCGAATCGGGAAATGGGAACCAGAACTGGTTGCGATACATTCCGCCGGGCATTCGATTGTCATCGGGGCCGTCGGCGAAGGCCTGCCTGGAGTCCGCATCGCCGGTGAGCGTGTCTCCGATCCACGAAGTCGGTGCCACCTGCTCGCCGGTCAGCGAGACTCCCCGGTTCGCATACAGGTAGCCGAAGCGAGCGAGGTCGCGCAGAGTGGTGTTGATGCCACCGTCGAACATGCCCACACCGTACTGGTCGGTGGCGATGAGCGCATCGCGTTCGGCTCCGATCCGCGACCACAGCACGCGCGACATGAGGGCCTGCATGCTCTCACCGGCGACCTTCTCGCACACCCAGCCCAGAACATCGGACTCACACGAACGGTATTCGTAGACCCCGCCGTGCTCGGACTTCGCCTCCAGCGTAGTCAGGAACTCATACATTCCGCGCGGCCGACCCTCGGACGACGTCTCCGACCATCCGATCGCTTCCTCGATCTGCCTGACCTCGGACTTCGGGTCGAGGTAGTTCTCCGAGAACCTGATTCCCGAGCGCATGTCGAGGATGTGACGCACTGTGGCCCCGGCATATCCGGAGGATGCGAGCTGGGGGACGTAGTCGGTGACCAGACGGTTCGGATCGAGATCCCCGGCGCCGACGAGCACACCGGCCACCGTGCCCACGAGTGATTTGCTCACCGACATCAGCAGGTGTTCGGTCTCCGGAGCCATCGTGGAGAAGTACTCCTCGGTGAGCACCGTGCCGTTGTGCATGACCATCCACGCATCTGTGCCGCTGGTCTCGATGACGCTGCGGACGCTGCGCGCCGCGGAGAACTCGGTCTTCGGCACCTCGACCTGGCCGAGATCCTGCAGAGCCACGGGCAGCTCGGCCACAGGACCGGCCCCGCGAGAGATCGACGTGGTGGGCAGCACCTGATCGATGTGCTGGAACGACCAGCGGACATTGTCGGCATCCTGCCAGTTGTCCTTGTCGATGACCGGCTCGACGGGCATGACCTGATCCGGCGGCGTCTCAGTCACTCTCCACCTCATGTTCTCTCATTGTCGGATCCCAGAGCACCGGTGTGGTCCAGGGGGCTTGTGCAGGTCCGTGATGAGATTATCACCGCGGCTGTCAATCGCCCTTCGCACCCGGCCCTCCCAGAGCCGGCGAGGGATCTTCCACAGCAACCGGCACACCGGCGTACATCGCACGGACCGAATCGATGAAGTGCTTGGCCCGGATGCTCAGGGCGCTCGGACCCCCGGCCTTGGTCTGCAGCGGGTTCTTGGTCACGAGCACACCGAGGTCAGCTCCCTTCCACCGATATTCGCCGGCCCCGAAGATGCGCAGGAAGAACACCTCATTGCCGTTCTGCAGGGGATGCCAATCAAGAGCGGCGCGCTTGTAGGTCAGAGTCCCGTACTGATCGAGGTAGTACTGCCCGGTCAGCGGTGAGTGAGTGATGTACTCGGTGATATCAGCGGTCTCCTTGATCACCATCTGAGACCATTCATCAGCACCGGAGAGCTCTTCCCACCGCTCATTGATCTCATCGACGTCGAGATCGAATTCGACGTCGAGGTATTCGAGCAGGTGGAACAGGAACAGCGGGACGTCGGCATAGGCACCGGCGGTGACGTTCGTGATCGCCGAAGCTCCGGAGATGCGCGGGTTGAGCTCGCCCAGATACACGTCATCGGAGTCCAGATCAACGAGCACATCGACCTCGAAGAAGCCGCGGTAGCCGCGCTTGCGCAGCCCTTCGCCCATACGCCGCACCAGTTCCCTGGCGCGTGTGCGCTGGTCTGCTGTGAGCACATCGGGGGTCATCTCATTGCCGCACCAGCCGCCCTTGTACGGGGTCAGTTCGGCGAAGCCGGCCAGTTCGGTGAGGAATGGGCCGACGACGACTCCGCTGCTGGTGATCACGGCCTCCACCGCCACGGGCGTGTTGTTGATGCGCTTCATGATCTTCAGCTGCTCGCCGATGATGTCGTGCTTGTGCCGGTTCCAGTCCTCCTCGGCGGCGATGAAGAACGTCGTCTTCCCCGAATCCCCGTAGGGCGTCTGAACGACGAGGTCGGTGCCCAGGTTCTCCTTCTTCGCCTCACTGTTCAGCTGCGTATAGGTGTCGGCGGTGGTGAGCACATTGGGCACGGAGAAGGCCCCGGCCTCATTGCCGAGCTTCGTCGTCTCGATCTTCGAATCGAGCTGGTTGCGCAGCGTCGCCGAGGGCAGGATGAGGTCGTAGCCGAGTTCACGGCAGATGCGCTCGGTCTCCTCATCGAAGAAGACCATGGCGACCTTGGGACGTTCACCGTGGGGCACGTTGTTCGTCATATGGGCGCGCACCTCGGCGTTGAGGAGGAGCCAGTTGTTGATCGCCTCCCCGCTGTCGAATTCGACGAACGGCTTGTACCGGGGGGAGAAGACGCGGGGATGCCCGCCGTCCCACCCGTCGTAGTACGTGATGTAGGAGAAGTTCCGAACCCACCTGTCGAGGCCGAGTAGGTTGAATGGGGTTGCGCCGATGAAGTAGATGGGGGTGATGTTGGTGCGGAAGAAATGACGGACCTCGGAGATGTTGCGCAGGGGCCGCTGGATCTGGACCCGTTCGGCCTCCTCACCTGCGTAGACGGCGTCGGTGCCGACATGGACTTCGACATCTGCTGGGTCCGGCGCCGAGGCGGGGGCCGGGACTGGGGCGGGCGGCGGCACTGCTGTGGGAGCGCTGGCATCGGGAGCGCGAGCTTCGGCCGAATTCGCTGGTCGGCCGGTGCTCGGCACCGCCACCGCGTCCTTGACCATGTGCCTGTTCGAGCCTGCAGGATTGTTCGTCATCGCACTACTCCTTGTGAAGACATATGGCGTTGCTGCTCGCAGCCACGTGGGCCGTTCGTCCTCGTCTCCGACACAGGAGGTTCGAACGCTGAACGTCAAACGTGATGTGGACAACATATACCAGTTTTCGGTGGCTGAGGACGATGGTGCACCAGTTGGGTGAACCCGATGCGAATTCGCGGTCAGATCCGTGGCTGGGCCCACCGCTTCCGTGCCGGGACCCATCGCTCGGTGAATTCCCCTTGCATGGTGGCGGGCCGCTAGGCTGGGATCACGACGTCTTTTCGAAAGAGAGCCACTATGCCGGTGAATACCGATCAGCAGGGAGCCGCCTACTCCCTGCCACGACCCTATGAGGTGTCGCGGGAGGCAGTCGCGGAATTCGCGCTGGCCACCAATGCGAAAGCCGACTACCACTTCGACGCTGAGGCAGCGACCGCCCTGGGGTATCGCGACGTCGTGGCACCGACCACCTTCGCCGTCATCATCGCGCAGAAGTCCGAAGCGGCCTACATCAGCGACCCCGACTCCGGCATCGACTTCTCCAAGGTCGTCCACGGTTCGGAGCAGTTCAGCATCACCCGGCCCATCGTCGCCGGTGACAGCCTGGGCGCCACCACACACGTCGACGGCGTGCGCGGCGCCGGCAGCAACGCCATGATCACCACCCGAACGGAGATCACCGACACCGCCGAGCAGCCCGTTGTCACCGTTGTCTCGACCATCGTCGTGAGAGGAGACGCAGAATGAGCGTCACCGACTTCTCCCAGCTGACCATCGGCGAGACCGTCGTCGAGGCCGAGATCCCCCTGTCGAGGGCCTCACTCATCGACTACGCCGGCGCCTCGGGAGACCACAACCCGATCCACTGGTCCGAACGCTTCGCCACCGAGGTGGGACTCGACGGAGTCATCGCCCACGGCATGCTCTCGATGGCCGTCGTCATCGCTCCCGTCGTCGAATGGATCGGCGACCCGGGCGCGATCGTCGACTACCGGACGCGATTCTCCGCCCCCGTCCTCGTCCCCGACGCAGAGTCCGGCACACCGGCCACCCCCACCGCCGCCCTGTCGATGACCGCAGTCGTCGGCGCCGTCGACGGAGCAGTGGGCACAGCACGCATCGACGTCACGGTGAAGTCCGGAGACCAGGATGTGCTCAGCCGCACCCAGATCCGAGTCTCACGGTGACGGACCTGGCAGGCTTCACGACATTCCACCTCGGCGGTCCGGCAGGGAATCTGAGAATCGCTGGCACCCGCGACGAGCTCGTCGAATTCTGCCGTGAACACCCCCTGAGCCTGTCCGCTCGTGCCGATGCCGATGTCCTCTTCATCGGGGGAGGCTCGAATCTGCTCATCTCCGACACAGGATTCGACGCCGACGTGTGCGTGGTCGCGACCACAGGTGTGACGATGACCGAGACCTCTGACGTCGAAACCCGAGTCACCGCCGAGGCGGGGGAGGACTGGGATGAATTCGTCGCCTTCACCCTCGGCTGCGGTCTTTCGGGCCTCGAGGCCCTATCCGGTATTCCGGGCTCCGTGGGGGCGACCCCGATCCAGAATGTGGGAGCCTACGGCACCGAGGTCGCCGAACTCATCACCTCTGTCGAGGTCTTCGACCGTCTCGCCGGACAGGTCCGCCACCTCAGCGCCGTCGAGCTCGAATTCGGCTACCGCACCTCGGCGCTCAAGCGGGCGCAGCAGAGAACGGGCGCAGCCCAGTACCTGGTGCTGTCGGTGACCTTCGACCTCCAGCGCAGCTCAGAGTCCCTGCCGGTGCGCTACGCACAGCTGGCCTCGGCACTGGACGTCGAGATCGGGGACACGGTGCCGGCTTCGCTGGTGCGCACCAGCGTGATCTTCCTGCGCCGGTCCAAAGGCATGGTCCTCGACGTCGACGACCACGACACCTGGTCAGCGGGCTCGTTCTTCACGAACCCGATCCTCGACGACCCCGCCAAGCTGCCCGACGAGGCTCCCCGCTACCCGGTCACCGACCCGCTGAGCGGAGCGACGCTCGAAGGGCGGACGAAGACCTCGGCCGCCTGGCTGATCGAACACGCCGGATTCACCAAGGGATTTCGCATCGGAGAAGGCCGGGCGAGCCTGTCGACCAAACACACCCTGGCTCTGACGAACCGGGGCCAGGCGGCGACGGAGGACGTGCTCGAACTCGCACGCACCGTGGTCGACGGGGTCAAGGAGAGGTTCGGCATCGCCCTCGAGCCCGAGCCCACATTCATCGCCTGCTCTCTTTGAGACTGCTCCTGGAATGATGCCAGTGTCGGCCCGTCGCAGAACCTCAGCTCTGCTCATCCTCATGGCAGTGGTGGCAGTTGTGACCCTGCCGTGGGCACTGTTCTCTGCACGCGCGGAACTCAGCTTCGGTCCGCACGAGGCCCGCTATCAGATCACGGCCGACTCTCGGCTGACCGTCGACTTCGGCCCTCTGGGCAAACTGCTCGTCCCAGCGGATGAGTATCTGCCACTGGGTCTCGGGCTCACCGTTGACATCGGAGAGATCCCGGTCTCGGGAGTCGAAGAGGACGAAGGACGAGCAGGTGCCTCCGAACGGAGATCTGACAGAGATCCTCCTGCCTCCGCCTCTTCTCCAGAATCGGTCGGGGGAGGCGCGGTCGATGCCCTGGGCGGCGACGTCGCCTCCTACGCTGCCCTGTTCTCGGCCCCGCAGGCGCAGGTCGACGAGGTCGTTGACGGCATGACCACGGAGATCCTGGCCCGGTGGGCCCTGGCCGTCTGCATCAT
Source organism: Brevibacterium sp. (assembly GCA_030457025.1). Lineage (GTDB taxonomy): Bacteria > Actinomycetota > Actinomycetes > Actinomycetales > Brevibacteriaceae > Brevibacterium. Next base: position 32,599 of record JAKDSA010000007.1, read on the forward strand.
CAGCGGTGCGGCTGTGGCCATGGCGTTCATCCTCGGGCCCGTCCGGCTGGCCGGAATCGGGAGAGCACTTGTCGGGAAGGAACTCATCGGCATCGGCCTGGTCACGGTCCTCGTCCTGGCGAGTGTGGGAACAGCAGTTCTCACGCGCCCCACGCCGCTCGTTGCCGATCCCGCCTTCGAAGGGACCCCGCTGGCGGGCGCACAGGTCACGGGCCGCCTCGGCGGGGTCATCGATGCCGCGTTCACAGCGGTCAAGGACTTCTCCGACGACAACGACGCCTTCTACGACCAGGTGCTGGCCAACCTGCGCAGCCAATGGAACGCACGCCCCATGACGGGCAACTGGTCGGATCAGGGGATGGTGCCCCCTCCCCATGGGGCCGATCAGGGCGTGAGCGCTGACGTGTCGACCTTCGTCTTCGGCTCGGATCTGCACTGCAACATCGGAATGGCCCGGGTGGTCGGCGCGGTGGCGCGGATGAGCGACGCTGATGCCTACATCGACGGGGGAGACGTGACCATGACGGGCACCTCGGCGGAGAACTACTGCCTCGACGTACTCGACGACGAACTGCCGGAGAAGCTGCCGCGGATGATCGTCAAGGGCAACCACGACTCGACCGAGACCACGAGTCATGCGCGAACTCAGGGCTGGAAAGTCCTCGAGGACTCGAGTGCTCAGATGAGCGGGGTGACGTTCTTCGGCGGACCCGACCCCAGGCGCACCGTGTTCGGATCCGGGCCGCAGCTCGAAACCGATCTCACCGCCGATCAGTACGCACAGAATCTGAGAACCGAGGCCTGCGCGAGCGACTTCGACATCATGGTCATTCATGATCCGCGGATCGGGGCGCCGTCCCTGCGATCCGGATGTGCGACGTACAGCCTCAGCGGCCACTGGCACAAACGGGTCGGCCCCGAGACTCTGGGCAGCGGCGTGCGCTATGTGAGTTCGACGACAGGTGGTGCCCTGGCGAATGCCCTGACCCCGGGACCGTTGAAGATGGACGCGGAACTGAGCATCCTGCGTGTGGACAATCGGACCAAGCGGCCCATCGACGTCCAGATCGTCACGGTCAGCCCGGACAAGACTGTCACGATCGATCCCTGGAGGACCTTCCCCCGGCCGGTGCCGCTCATCGCTCAGCCGCCGCAGACGGAGCCCTCGACCGGGGGCGGATGACAGCTGGGAGAGTCGAATTTCGGCAGGCCCCGGCGGTCGGTTCGACTAACGGAGGTCACAGACGGTATGCTCGATTCTCGTGGTTGGACGCGACTCGGGCAACACGAAACGAGAGTGTCGAACCGAAGGGGTGTGGCGCAATTGGTAGCGCAACGGTCTCCAAAACCGTAGGTTGCAGGTTCGAGTCCTGTCACCCCTGCGCAGTTGATATCTGCTTGAGTCATATCGGCGAAATGCCGTCCTCGACGGGCTTGAACAATTGTGCTGTCCCAATGGAACCGACCGAGTGAGGACGTGTGAGCGACACACCGGCAAAGAAGACTGGAGATGCGCCCAAGGGCACCAGTCGTAAGCAGCTCGGGTTCTTCGGACGAATCCTGCAGTTCTTCCGTGAAGTCATTGCTGAGCTGAAGAAGGTCGTCACCCCGACACGTAAGCAACTGGTCAATTACACCCTGGTTGTGCTGGGCTTCATTCTCTTCATGATTCTGTTCGTGATGGCCCTCGACCTCGTGTTCGGCAAGCTCGTCGGATTCGTCTTCGGCGGAACTCCGCTGTGGCCATTGTGGTGAACCGTCCCCAGCGGTGATCACTTGGATGTCAAGCACGTTGCAGACCCTTCACTCCCAAACGGGAATCACTACACGCGAAGCGAGGAATTGATCGGTGTCGGATACCAGTTCACCTGAGCAGGAGACCCCTGAGACACAGAGCGCCACTCCAGAGGAGTCGAGCGCTGCACCAGTCGTGGAAGACGTGGACAACGAAACCTCCGCTGTGAGCGGCGACGACGCACCGGTTGGGGATGTTCCTGCTGAGGAGTCGCCAGCCGGCGACGCCGCAGCCGAAGAGGGCGGCTCGGACGAAGACAGTGCCTCGGACGAAGAAGGCGCTGAAGATGCGTCGGCCTCCGATGAATCGGCTGAGGAATCGGCTGAGGACGAGGTCGACCCGGCCGAAGAATTCAAGTCGGAGCTGCGCATGCAGGAAGGTGACTGGTACGTCATCCACTCCTACGCAGGCTACGAGAACCGCGTCAAGCAGAACCTTGAGAACCGTTCCATCAGCCTCAACCTCGAAGAGTTCATCTTCGAGTCCCAGGTGCCGATGGAAGACGTCGTCGAGATCAAGAACGGCCAGCGCAAGCAGGTCCGTCGAGTCCGCATCCCGGGCTACGTGCTCGTTCGCATGGAACTCACCGATGAGTCTTGGGGCGCGGTCCGTCACACCCCGGGTGTGACCGGATTCGTGGGCAACGCCTACGACCCGACTCCTCTGTCCATCGACGAGGTCTTCACGATGCTCGCTCCGATCTTCGAAGAGCGACAGGCCGAGGCGGCTGCCGCTGAAGGCGTGCAGGCCGAGCAGGCAGCGAAATCCGCACCCATCACCGAGGTCGAATACGAAGTCGGCGAGTCTGTGCTCGTCAAGGAGGGCTCCTTCGAGGGCCACCCCGCAACGATCCAGGAGATTCGGCCGGAATCGCAGAAACTCACCGTGCTGCTGTCGATCTTCGAACGCGACGTTCCCGTCGAGCTCAGCTTCGACCAGGTCTCCAAGCTCTGATCTGGTTCTCAGCATCCGAAGGGGTCCGGTGAATACCGGGCCCCTTCCGCCATTCACCACCAGTGACGCCTGTCACCGACATTTGCTCCGGGATGTGCAGGCATGGAATACTGGTGTGGTTTGATCGCGGCTCTCATCGGAAGTCGTTGTCAAACGATGCGCCGTATTTCTCTGGTGCATCGAAACTTCAAGATTAAGGACCGAATATGCCTCCCAAGAAAAAGGTAGCCGGCCTCGTCAAGCTCCAGATTCAGGCAGGTGCCGCTAATCCGGCACCTCCGATTGGTCCGGCGCTTGCCCAGCACGGCGTCAACATCATGGAATTCTGCAAGGCCTACAACGCCGCAACTGAATCCCAGCGCGGGAACGTCATTCCCGTTGAGATCACTGTGTTCGAAGACCGTTCGTTCACCTTCGTCCTCAAGACCCCACCGGCTGCAGAACTCATCAAGAAGGCTGCTGGCGTGAAATCGGGTTCAGCTACTCCTCACACCGACAAGGTTGCTCACCTGAGCGCCGACCAGGTTCGTGAAATTGCGAGTGTGAAGATGCCCGACCTCAACGCCAATGACCTGGATCAGGCTGACCGCATCGTCGCCGGCACCGCCCGCTCTATGGGCGTGACCACCGACATCAAGCTCTGAGACCAGACATTTCACTGTGGTAGGGCTCGCGCAGCCCGGACCACGACTGCAAGGAGAGAAGCAGATGGCAAAGCGTTCAAAGGCCTACGAGGCCGCGGCAGAGAAGATCGCCGCAGATGTGACATACGAACCGGCTCAGGCGATCGCCCTGGCCAAAGAGACCACGGTGGCAAAGTACGATGCCACCGTCGAGGTCGCCCTCCGCCTGGGTGTCGACCCACGTAAGGCGGACCAGATGGTGCGCGGCACCGTCAACCTTCCGCATGGTACCGGTAAGACCGCTCGGGTCCTGGTGTTCGCTGCCGGCGACCGTGCAGAAGCTGCCCGTGAAGCAGGTGCCGACTTCGTCGGCTCCGATGACCTGCTGGAGAAGGTGGCCAACGGCTTCACCGACTTCGACTCGGCTGTTGCGACCCCTGACATGATGGGCAAGGTCGGACGTCTGGGCAAGGTGCTGGGTCCCCGTGGCCTGATGCCGAACCCCAAGACGGGGACCGTGACCATGGATGTCGCCAAGGCCGTGACCGAGATCAAGGGCGGAAAGATCGAGTTCCGCGTCGACAAGCACTCGAACCTGCACTTCATCATCGGGAAGGTCTCCTTCTCCGAGAAGGCACTGCAGGAGAACTTCGATGCGGCCATCGACGAGATCGTGCGTCTGAAGCCGAGTGCCTCGAAGGGCCGCTACATCTCGAAGGCAACCGTGACCACCTCGAACGGCCCCGCCGTTCCGATCGACGGTTCCTCGATGCGCGTCGTCTGATCCCCTCGGGGGTTCGAACCGCAGACAGCAGTTCTGGGCGGGAAGTGATGATCTCACTTCCCGCCCTTTCTGATTGCGAGAGCGCGGTTGGCGGTCTTGCCCGGACGCGATATCGCGGATAGATTGTGAGCACCGAAGACCACTGTGTGACAACCGCCGATGGGGGTGGGCAGCTCCGCCATGCATTCGACTCCTCTGCTGCGCGACGACTATCAGCGCATTGTTCGCCGGGCGCATGACAATCTGGCTTCGCTGAGTGCGCCCGAAATTTCTGGGCCAGGCGTCCGCCCTGCCGTCCTCGAATCATGGAACCGGTCCTTGGGCCGTCTCCGTGACCCGGCAGGTGTGCGTGTGCGGATGGCCTATGAGGCCGATCAGCTCGCCGAGGTGAGGCGTCGGCATCCGTTCCACTCCATCATGGGGCTGCTGCGCTCACACCTGATCGAACCTGCCAAGCAGGCGGGGCTGCTCGTGGCCCTCGGCGATGAGCAGGGGCGCCTGCTGTGGGTCGAAGGCGAGCGTGCAGTCCGCAATCGCGCCGAGTCCATGGGCTTCGTACCGGGAACCGACTGGTCGGAAGATGTGATGGGCACCTCGGCACCCGGACTCGCCCTGCGCTCGCGCAGTGCCGTGCAGATCAGCCAGGCTGAGCACTTCTCCGCCGAAGTGCACTCGTGGAGCTGCAGCGCGGTCCCTGTCACGCACCCCCTGACAGGCCAGGTCCTGGGCATCATCGATGTCACCGGCGGTGATGACGCAGTGTCCTCCATCGTTCTGCCGTTGTTGAACTCAACAGCGCAGGCTGCCGGGGCGGGGCTGTCGAAGCTGTACACGCCGGAGTCCGACGCGCCGTCTCCTGCCGGAATCGGTCAGGGCGCATATCTTGAGGTCACCGGAACGAACCCTCGGCTGACCGCCGCAGACGGAAGCAGGATCAAGCTGTCGGGGCGCCACGCTGAGATCGTGCTGCTCCTGCAGCGAAACCCCGGTGGAATCAGCGGTGCCGGCCTCGTCGAGCGACTCTGGTCGCTGGGAGGAAGTGAGGTCACGGTTCGGGCGGAGATCGCGCGTCTGCGCAGAACCATCGATCACCTCGGCGATCTGCGCGTCGATGCTCGTCCCTACGTTCTGCTCGGAGGCATCGACAGTGATGTCGAGCGAGTGCATCGGGCCTTGGACCAGGGTGACGTGGAGACGGCGCTCAGTCTCTATCAAGGGCAGGTGTTGCCTGGTTCGGATGCCCCCGGTGTGCGGGAGATCGGTGCCGAACTCGAAGCGCTGATGCGGGAGAATCTGTTGCAGAACGGCACCTGGCAGCAGCTGTGGCGATATGGGGGACTTGTCGACGCGCGAGACGATGCCGAAGTGCTGATGTCGGTGCTGCGGCTTGCCCCACCCGAGGCCCCCGAACGCAATGCCGCCGTGGTTCGACTCGAGGCTCTCGGCTACTAGGGCCGTGCGAGGCTACGAGGGCCGTGCGAGGCTACTATGGCCGTGCGAGTCCGGGCTGCCGGTGGCTCCGCCGGTCGGCATGTGCTGCAACCTGCCTGGTGTGATGCAACGCACATGCAACGTTGCTCTGCGTAGCGTGTGAAGCAATCGGAGACAGCCCTCCGAGTGCCGCATACGCATCAAAGGAGTTGCAATGACTGTTTACGCTCAGCCAGGTCAAGACGGAGCGCTCGTCACCTTCAAGTCTCGCTACGAGAACTTCATCGGCGGACAGTGGGTGCCACCGAAGAACGGCAACTACTTCGAGAACCCCACTCCCATCACGGGTCAGACCTTCTGCGAGATCCCCGCCAGCACGGCGGAGGACATCGAGGTTGCACTCGACGCCGCTCATGCGGCCGCACCGGCCTGGGGCAAGACCTCACCGGCAGAGCGGGCAGTGATCCTGAACAAGATCGCCGACCGGATCGAGGAGAACCTCGAAAAGCTCGCGGTCGCAGAGACCTGGGACAACGGCAAGGCCGTGCGCGAATGCCTCAACGCCGACCTGCCGCTGGCCGTCGATCACTTCCGCTACTTCGCCGGGGCCATCCGGGCCCAGGAAGGCGGCTTGTCCCAGATCGACGAGGACACCGTGGCTTACCACTTCCACGAACCGCTGGGCGTCGTCGGTCAGATCATTCCCTGGAACTTCCCGATCCTCATGGGAGTCTGGAAGATCGCGCCGGCACTCGCGGCCGGGAACGCCATCGTCCTCAAACCCGCCGAACAGACCCCCGCCTCGATGCTTGTCCTGGCGGAGCTCATCGCAGATATCCTCCCCGACGGCGTCCTCAACATCGTCAACGGGTTCGGCCTCGAAGCCGGCAAACCCTTAGCGTCGAACAAGCGGATCTCGAAGATTGCGTTCACGGGTGAGACGACGACGGGCCGCCTCATCATGCAGTACGCCTCGCAGAACATCATCCCGGTGACCCTGGAACTGGGCGGCAAGTCGCCGAACATCTTCTTCGAGGATGTTCTGGCCAAAGACGATGCCTACTGGGACAAGGCCCAGGAAGGCTTCACGATGTTCGCCCTCAATCAGGGCGAGGTCTGCACCTGCCCGTCCCGTGCCCTTGTGCAGGAATCGATCGCCGATCCCTTCCTCGAAGCAGCGGTCGCACGCACGAAGAAGATCGTCCAGGGCAACCCGCTCGACACCGACACCATGATGGGGGCGCAGGCCTCGAACGACCAGCTCGAGAAGATCCTGTCCTACTTCGACATCGGAAAGCAGGAGGGTGCTGAGGTGCTCATGGGCGGCGCCCGGGCCGACCTCGGCGGGGACCTCTCCGGGGGCTATTACGTGCAGCCGACCATCTTCAAGGGCAACAACAAGATGCGGATCTTCCAGGAGGAGATCTTCGGGCCAGTCGTCTCCGTCGCCACATTCAGTGACTACGACGATGCGATGACGACCGCCAACGACACCCTCTACGGGCTGGGAGCCGGCGTCTGGTCACGCGACGGCAACACCGCTTACCGGGCCGGCCGCGACATCCAGGCAGGCCGCGTGTGGGTCAACAACTACCATGCCTACCCGGCACACGCCGCCTTCGGTGGATACAAGGCCTCGGGCATCGGTCGTGAGAATCACCTGATGATGCTCGACCACTACCAGCAGACGAAGAATCTGCTGGTCAGCTATTCGGAGAGTGCCCAGGGCTTCTTCTGAACCAGTTCGGCCGCGCAGCACCAGAACCACAGTGATGCCAGCGACCACCACAGAGATGGAAGACATCGTCACAAAGGAGCGATCTATGTCAGACATGAAAGCAGCAGTCGTCGAAGACTTCAACCAAGACCTCGTCGTCGGGAGCAGCGAGATCCCGGAGCCCGGTCCGGGCCAGGCACTCGTCAAGCTCATTTCCTCGGGCGTGTGCCACACCGACCTGCACGCGATGCAGGGAGACTGGCCGGTCAAGCCTAAGCTGCCTCTCATCCCCGGACACGAGGGAGTGGGAACCGTGGAGAAGCTGGGCCCAGGCAACACGGATTTCGAGGTCGGCCAGCTGGTCGGAAATGCTTGGCTGGGCAGTGCCTGCGGAGTCTGCGAACACTGTCGCCAGGGGTGGGAGACCCTCTGCGAACAGCAGGTCAACGGCGGCTACGGGATGGACGGTTCGTTCGGTGAGTACATGCTCGTCGACACGAAGTACGCCGCGACCATTCCGGAAGGCTCAGACCCCTACGAGATCGCACCGGTGCTGTGTGCCGGAGTCACCGTCTACAAGGGGCTCAAGCGCACCGAGGTGAAGCCTGGCCAATGGGTCGTCATCTCCGGCATCGGCGGACTCGGCCACATCGCCGTGCAGTACGCGGTGGCAATGGGGATGCGCGTCATCGCCGTCGACGTCGCCGATGACAAGCTCGCCCTGGCGACGAAGCACGGTGCGGAAATCACCGTCAACGCCTTCGCAGAAGAGCCTTCCGAGATCATCCAGGAAAAGGTCGGCGGCTCGCACGGCGTCCTCGTCACCGCAGTGCATCCGAAGGCGTTCGGCCAGGCGATCTCGATGACCCGCCGAGGTGGAACCATCGTCTTCAACGGTCTTCCCCCAGGCGATTTTCCAGCACCGATCTTCGACATCGTCCTCAAAGGCCTGACGATCCGCGGTTCCATCGTCGGCACCCGCCAAGATCTGGTGGAGGCGCTCGAGTTCTATGCGGCGGGCAAGATCCACCCGACGTACAGTAAGCGTCCGCTCGAGGACATCAATGCGATCTTCGACGAGATGAAGCACGCGAAGATCGACGGCCGAGTGGTCATCGAATACTGACCCGTTCGCCGACGCAGCAACCTTCCGGGCGCTGAGCAACCTGTCTGCAGGTTGCGCAGCGCCCGGAAGGTTGCCGGCGCAGCTGCGGCGAGAGTGGCAGGCAGCAGCGAAGTGTGTCAGGCATCTCCGCCATCGATTGGACTTGGTGGGAACACCTTCGATAGACTTCAAACACCCAAGACCGTCGGTCTTTTCGGAATCAGCAGAATTCACAATCGGATGCTGTTGGCCGGAAACGAAGACTCCATCGGAGTGACCTGCGCAGGTGAGCACGAGATACTTCGATGAGTTGCTATGATCTCATCATCCGAAGCGTTTCACGCATACCTGCGTGGAGCGCTTTTTTGGCGTTGGGGCATGACCGGCGACTGTACGAAAGGAACTACCATGGCGAGGCCAGACAAGGCAGCCGCAGTAAAGGAGATCAAACAGCAGTTTGAGAACTCCGATGCTGTGTTGCTGACCGAGTACCGCGGTCTCACCGTTGCGCAGATGCACGAACTGCGCGTTTCACTCGGTGAGAACGTCAGCTACGCCGTGGTAAAGAATACGCTCACTGCTATTGCAGCCAAAGAAGCCGGAATCAACGATCTCGATGAGTTCCTCAACGGACCCACCGCGATTGCATTCGTCAACGGTGAACCTCCAGAGGCTGCAAAGGCATTGCGTAACTTTGCCAAGGCGAATTCTCAGCTCGTATTGAAGGGCGGCTACTGGGATGGTGCCGTCCTCAGTGCTGAGAATGTCAACAAACTCGCCGACCTCGAACCTCGCGAAGTGCTGCTTGCAAAGGCAGCTGGTGCAATGAAGGCAAGCCTCCACCAGGCGGCTTACCTGTTCACCGCTCCGATGGTCAAGGCCGTGCGCACCGTCGACGCTCTCCGCGAGAAGCAGGACGACGCTCCTGCCTCAGACGCCTGAGCATCACCCCATAAACCCGGTCACTCAACGTGACCACCAAAGGAAGGACTGGCCACCATGGCTAAGCTCACCCCCGAAGAGCTCATCGAAGGTTTCAAAGAGCTCACCCTGATCGAACTCTCGGACTTCGTCAAGAAGTTCGAAGAGGTCTTCGAAGTTGAAGCTGCTGCACCTGCTGCCGCAGTTGCTGCTGCTCCTGCTGCCGCTGAAGAAGCTGCTGAAGAGCAGACCGAATTCGACGTCATCCTCGAATCGGCCGGCGAGAAGAAGGTTCCTGTCATCAAGGAAGTTCGTGGGCTCACCTCCCTCGGACTCAAGGAAGCCAAAGACCTCGTCGATGGCGCTCCTAAGGCAGTTGTCGAAGGCGTGTCCCAGGACGCAGCCGAGAAGGCCAAGGAAACCCTCGAGGCCGCTGGCGCAACCGTCACCCTCAAGTGATTTCGCTGGCAGCAGCTTGACTGCTGCCGCAGCGAAGAACCCCACAGCTGATGCTGTGGGGTTCTTCGCGTCTCCGGTGGTCTCGATCCGCATGTTCGCGAGTGTGCCGGAGACCATCTCGCTGGGCATATCGGCGGGGTTGTTTCCGAATCGAAACATCGCACCGCGATGGACTGAGTGCCGACTGCATTAACCTTGTCAGGTGACCGAGAGTGGCGCCCAGGCCAAACTGCTGGAAAGACTGAGTTCCCGGATCCGGGATGCCTGGCGAAGCGACCCCCTCTACATCGATCCGATCATCGTTCCCGGTCTCACTGACAGTCAGAAGGCGGCGGTCGAGCGCGCCTCCGAGCAGGCTGCGCGATCGGGTCTTGCGCATTTCATCGCCATTATGCCTCCTATGCCGAATTCGGAGGAGGCCACATGGTCCCGTTTCACCTCGGAACTGGCATATGCGATGCACCAGAACAACAGCGAAGAGCAGACGGTCGTCCTCTTCAGCCAGGCAGATGATGCTGCCCGATCATATGCCTACCTCGTGGATGCGAACGGTCCGGCGGCGCCCCCAGGATCAGACTTTCTCGCCCGTTCGTCCAGTGACGACTTTCTGCCGGTCGAATTGGCCGTGCCCTATCAGATGCAGATTCTCATCGCGGCAGCAAACGGAACCGAGCCTCCGGCGCCGCCGGACTTCGACACTCGTGAGCCCGGCGATTCCGGAGGAGACTACATCGACGCCCTCGGCCTGGAGAAGGGCAACCCGGACCTCGTCGTCTTCGGAACCACGGCAGCTGCTGCCCTGGGACTGAGCGTCTGGCTGCTGCGGCGCCGGACGAAGTACTCCTGGCGGAACTCCCTGACCTCGAAGCGCGATCCCGTGCGAAGCGAACAGCTGCCCGACCGGGTGGTCAGCGCGCTCGAGCCACTTCCGGAGCCGCACCACCCCAGCGAGGAGATGTGGACGCTGCGCGATCGCGGCCGTCGAGCGCAGGAGGCGATCAGGGTGCTCATCGAGGCTCATCCCGATTGGGCGGTCAGCGCCGACTTCTCTCACCGCTACGGCATCGAGAATCTGGTGTCCACGCATAAATGGATACGGGCTCGGCTGCGCGGATCGAGCAAGGCCGACCCCGAGGTGCCTCGATTCTGCTTTCTCTTTCCCCACCATCGGGGCAAGATCGAGAAGTTCGCACTCAAGCAACAGGGAACCACGCTGTCAGTCGATATGTGTGAGAGCTGCCGTGACGAAATCAACGCAGGACACGAGCCGGAGCGTCTCATGGTGCCCAAGCGTCCCGGTTCGAAGAAACCGATTCCCTATTATCAGCGCACCGATGTCTACGCACTGTCCGGCTTCGGCAGCTTCCAGCCCCTCGAAGACGCCGTGCTCGAATCCATGGGCTCACCGTCGACGTCCTCGAGAGGCGGACAGGGATGAACCCGGTGGCGAAATTCGGCGCGGCGGTCGTCATCTTCGGTGCAGTGGCAACGGGCTCGGCGATCTACAGCAGCTCCGAATTCGACGAAGCCAAACAGGCACGCATTGCCGCGGCTAACGACGGCACGGTCGTGGTCGACTCGATCTATGGCGATCGCATCGAAGGCCGATACGACCCGAACTATGACCCGAGCCGCTATCAGGCGATTGCGAAGTCGTTGCAGTCCGACCCGATATACATCGACGCATATCGGGCATTTGACGTCGACGATGAGAGCCTCGCGACGATCCGCGACGAGGTCGAGAGCCTCGAGATGCCGATCTACGTCGCGATCCTGGCCACCTCGCAGGTCGACGACGCCGACGGGAATCCTGACCTGCTTGCGGCTCGGGTTGCACAGGAGCTGCCTGACGAGCGTGCCACCGTGGTTGTCGTCGGTGATGTCACCGAAGGGATTGCCGACAAGGGAGCCGTCCGGGACTTGGATACCTATGATGTGGAGACCGACGTCGACGACAATGATTCTGCCGTGGCGCTCGACTATGTGCGAGCGCTCAAAGGGGCCGAAGTCGAGGACTGGCAGCACAGTATGTCGCGAAGTCTCGACGATGAGGGGCAGCCGATCGTCGTCGACGAGGACGCCCCTGACGATCCGGCGACCCTCGCCTATCCGGTCGGAGCAGCGGTCTGGAGCACGGTACTCGGCCTCATCGTCGGGGGAAGCTTGGGAATCGGCGGCCTCCTCGGGTGGAGAGCGTTCAAGAAAAGGAGGCGAAATTCGTGACAACTGATGGACAGCAGATTGCCGAGGCACTCGACGACGATCCATTTCACATCGACGGAGCGCTCGAAGGCACCCTCAATGCGGATCTCCTCAACCAGGCGCAGGAGACGGTCAAGAGCCTGGACTATGACGTCTACGTCATCGCCGTCGATGAGCAGTCCCTCGACCGGGATCTGCTGGAGCAGATCAAGGTATCCAATGGAAGCGAAGGGGCGTTCATCATGATCAACGGCGATAACCAGATCGCTGTCGATGTGAACTTCGAGGACGACCACGATCTCAAGATGCAGGTGGTGGACCAGATGTCGGTTGCCCGTGATGAGTGGAATCACAACTCCCCGTCGACGACCAAGCTCAACATCCTCCTCGACCTCTATGCGCAGCCGCAGGAGTACAAGAACGACGATGCCGGCACCGGGCAGGAAGCACCCGGCAGCGAGGTTCAGACCGTTGACGGCTCGGGGTCCTTCGCTCCGATGTTCCTCGGCGGGGCAGTGCTCGTACTCGCCCTCGTCATCGCAGGCGTATTCCTCACGCGTTCGCTGCGAGAGCGGGCTGGCCACCGTCGCACTCAGAAGCAGTTCGAACTGCCCAACCGCCTCCTCGACCGTGTCGATTACCTGCAGCTGCGATCGCTGCGAGAGGACATCAACGCAGATACGACCCAGCTCGCCGAGCAGATCGATCATCTGCACACCCAGACGCTCGACGCGGAGAATGTGGCCCGGGTCGAGCGGGCACTCGATGCCTATCAGACGGCCCGCAGAATCGTCGATGACGAGGGGTCTGAACGGGTCGACCTGGCAGGGGCAATGGTCCTCCTCCGGCAGGCCGGCCGCGAGATCTCGACGGTGGAATCCGGTAAGAAGAACCATGCCATCCGCTCCGACAGCCGACTCCCGCAGAGTCTGTGCACGATCAACCCGCTGCACGGCGAGGCCCAGATGCGGGTCCGAATCGAGACGAATTCGACGAATGTCCGCGTCCCCGTGTGCCGCAGCTGCCAAGCGGACCTGCGTTCAGACAATCAACTGCAGTGGATCTTCGACGGCGACCGCCCCTATGTCGAAGGCGACAGCGTCTGGGCGCAGACACTGTTCGGTGCCATCGGCTCGGATCTCGTCACTGCCCTGCACAGGCAGGGCAGATGACCTGCTCGCGGGGGAGCGATCGGTCATGGTCGCCGGGCATGACACGGGCGGGCAGAGCCACCTCGGCGTCGGCCTGGTCCATCCGCAGGCCGTCGATGTCCGCGAGCTGATGTTCGAGGAAGTCCCGGTCCACGGGCACCCCATGCCCGGGCACGAACACGGTGGCCTCGGAAAACGACAGCAGGATTCGGAGGCTGGCCACCCATTCGCTCAGTGACGCATCGGTCCCGACCTGCGGGGGAGCACCCTCCTCGACGAGGTCACCGGTGAATACGATGCCATCATCGACCAAGCGCACGACGAGGTCTGCCGTGGAGTGTCCGCCCAGAACATGGAACTCGACGCGGCAGTCACCAAGGTCGATCATGGCCCCTGACTCCGGCGCAGCGACGGGGGAGACCTTGACGAGGAGCTCGTTCGGGTCCTCGGGGAGCTCGGATGCGAACTCGGCGGTCTCGGGCGCAGTGCGGACGGCGTCGAGGGCGATCCACGCGGTCGCCTCCTGGTCTCCGGCGAACGATTCGGACACATGGAAGATCTCCACGCCCGCTCCGGCCAGGGTGGCACTGCCGAAGAAATGGTCCCAATGGTCGTGGGTGATCACGGCTTCGATGGGATTTTCGCGACCTGCCACCTCGAGGCTCAGCTGCTGGGCTCTGCGGACCAACCGGTCCGCGGCGCTGGGCCCAGGACCCGAATCGATGATGAGGGTGCGATGGGATCCGGTGATGATCCCGCAGTTGACCGCGGCCGGATTCTGACTGAGAACGCTGACATTGACCATGGCTGCAGTCTAGAATGTCCGCTCATGGAGATCACTCACATCCCCGCCGGATCTCGCACGAGCGATGCCATGGATGAGATCCTCGCCGAGGTGGTCGCCTTCGACACGATCATCAACGAAGCCTCGGGTCTCGGCGTCGATTTCGATCCCCGGTCCGAGGAGGTGCGGCAGGAACTGATGTCGGACAATGACTACGTCACTCACCAGACGTGGATCGGTCGCCTCGACGGAGCCATCGTGGCAAAGGGCATCGCCTATCTGAGGCTTCAGGACAATCTCGATCTGGCCGACGTCTGGTGCTCGGTCCACCCCCGGGTGCGCAGACAGGGGGTGGGAACCGAACTGCTCGCCGCAATGGAGGCGAGCTTGGCCGGACAGGTCCGCACGCAGCTGACTAGCTACTGCGAGATTCCGGCGGCGGCTCTCGACGCCGACCTGCGCAGGCCCCACCTCGCAGCCGAATCCGGAGAGGGCCGACGCCCGAGCACCGGCTCGAGCAGATCGCCTTCCTGCACCAGCGGATGTCGACGGACACCCCCGGCGCCGAAGAATTCGGTGAGGAGGAGAAGTGGGGTGCCGCGCGGGTACGCGCCCTTGATGAGAGGCGGACGGAAGGCCGGGAGATGGTGAGTACTGTGCTGGCACTCAAGGGGGAGGCCGGCGCCGGGTTCACCGAGGTCGCACACTTCGACGAACGCCCACAGGTGGGCTGGCAGGGGTCGACTCTCGTGGCGCGAGAACACCGCGGTCACAGACTCGGGGCGGCGCTGAAGATCGCCAACCACGTGGTGTTGAGGGAGCACACCGCAGTGGAGCGGATCTATACCTGGAATGCGGTGGAGAACTCGTGGATGCGTCTCATCAATGAGCGGGCGGGGTTCGCAATCTGGGCGCGGGTCGGCCTGTGGAAAAAGCGTCTTGCATGACTTGACCGATTGCTATAGGCTTGATATTTGCGTTGATCTGCCTGTGGCGTGCCTTCATATAGCGGGGGGCACCTCATTTCCACTCAAGTGAACCACGTTGTCGCCCGGTGTCGAAATCTGACACACCAAGGGTTGTCGATGTGACTTCGGGTGGGCAGTCGACCTATCAATTGGTGAAGCACTCGGAAGGATCCCATTGGCCGCCGCCAACGATAACACCAGGACCGCTAACGCCCCCAAGAGAATCTCCTTCGCGAAGATTCGCGAACCGCTCGAGGTTCCCGACCTGCTCGGCCTGCAGACAGACAGCTTCGATTGGCTCATCGGCTCGGAAACGTGGCAGGACCGCGTGGCCGAAGCCATTGAAGTCGGAGATGACTCCGTCGCCACCACATCGGGACTCGAAGACATCTTCGAAGAGATCTCACCGATCGAGGACTTCGGTGGATCGATGTCGCTGTCGTTCCGGGAGCACCGGTTCGAAGCTGCCAAGTACTCCATCGATGAGTGCAAGGAACGCGACATGACCTATTCGGCGCCACTGTATGTGACCGCCGAATTCATGAACAACAACACCGGCGAGATCAAGAGCCAGACGGTCTTCATGGGTGATTTCCCGCTGATGACCGACAAAGGCACGTTCATCGTCAACGGCACCGAGCGCGTTGTCGTCTCTCAGCTCGTGCGTTCGCCCGGTGCCTACTTCGAGTCCAGCGTCGACAAGACCACCGATAAGGACATCTTCACCGCGAAGATCATCCCCTCCCGTGGTGCTTGGCTGGAGTTCGAGGTCGACAAGCGCGACCAGGTCGGCGTGCGTCTCGACCGCAAGCGCAAGCAGTCCGTAACTGTTCTGCTCAAGGCCCTCGGCTGGTCCGAAGCGAAGATCCTCGAGGAGTTCGGCGAGTTCGAGTCGATCCGCGAGACTATGGCCAAGGACACGGTCACCACGCAGGACGAAGCGCTGCTCGACATCTACAAGAAGCTGCGCCCGGCAGAGCCTGCGACCGCTGAAGCGGCACGCAACCTGCTCAACAACCTGTACTTCAACCCCAAGCGCTACGACCTGGCCAAGGTCGGCCGGTACAAGGTCAACCGCAAGCTGGGTGTCGAAGCGCCGCTGAGCGACTCGGTCCTGTCGACCGATGACGTGGTTGCGACCATCCGCTACCTCGTGTCGCTGCACGCAGGCGTGGACACCGCGAAGGGCGTCCGTGACGGCGAGAACATCGAGCTGAACGTCAAGCTCGACGACATCGACCACTTCGGCAACCGTCGCATCCGTGCGGTCGGCGAGCTCATCGAGAACCAGGTCCGCACCGGTCTGTCTCGTATGGAACGCGTCGTCCGTGAGCGCATGACGACCCAGGACGTCGAAGCGATCACGCCTCAGACCCTGATCAACATCCGCCCAGTGGTGGCTGCGATCAAGGAGTTCTTCGGCACCTCGCAGCTCTCGCAGTTCATGGATCAGAACAACCCGCTCGCGGGTCTGACCCACAAGCGCCGTCTGTCGGCTCTGGGACCCGGTGGTCTCTCGCGCGACCGTGCCGCCATGGAAGTCCGTGACGTCCATCCCTCGCACTACGGACGCATGTGCCCGATCGAGACCCCGGAAGGCCCGAACATCGGCCTGATCGGCTCGCTGGCCTCCTACGCCCGCATCAACCCGTTCGGATTCATCGAGACGCCGTACCGCAAGGTCGTCGACGGTGTCGTCACCGATGACACCGAGTACCTGACTGCCGATGACGAGCTCGATTTCAATATCGCGCAGGCCAACGCGCCGTTGACCGAAGAGCAGCGCTTCGCCGAAGTCGAAGTTCTCGCCCGTCCTAAGGGCGGTGGCGGCGAAGCGGAGCTGGTCCAGGATGACACGATTGACTTCATGGACGTCTCCGCACGTCAGATGGTGTCTGTCGCGTCTGCGCTGATTCCGTTCCTCGAGCACGATGACGCGAACCGCGCCCTCATGGGGGCGAACATGCAGCGTCAGGCCGTGCCGCTGGTGATGTCGGAGTCCCCGGTCGTCGGAACCGGCATGGAATACCGTGCCGCTGTCGACGCCGGCGATGTCATCACCGCCGATCGGCCCGGTGTGGTCACAGAGGTGTCCGCCGATTTCGTCACCGTGCTGGCTGACGACGGCACGATGCAGACCTACCGTGCCTCGAAGTTCAAGCGTTCCAACCACGGAACTTCGTACAACCAGCGGATCCTCGCCGACGAGGGCGATCGCGTCGAGTCGGGCACGGTCCTCGCCGACGGACCGTCCACGGAGAACGGTGAGATGGCTCTGGGTAAGAACCTCCTCGTGGCATTCATGTCCTGGGAGGGGTACAACTTCGAGGATGCGATCATCCTCTCCCAGCGTCTTGTCCAGGACGATGTCCTGTCCTCGATCCACATCGAGGAGCACGAGGTCGATGCTCGCGACACCAAGCTCGGTGCCGAAGAGATCACACGCGACATTCCGAACATCTCGCCGGACGCCCTGGCTGACCTCGACGATCGCGGAATCATCCGCATCGGCGCCGAAGTCACCGATGGCGACATCCTCGTCGGCAAGGTCACCCCGAAGGGCGAGACCGAGCTGACACCGGAAGAGCGCCTGCTGCGCGCGATCTTCGGCGAGAAGTCCCGTGAAGTGCGTGATACCTCGCTGCGCGTTCCCCACGGTGAGATCGGCACCGTCATCGGTGTCCGCGTCTTCGACCGGGAGGAGGACGACGAGCTCTCGCCGGGCGTCAACCAGATGGTCCGCGTCTACGTCGCCCAGCGCCGTAAGATCACCATCGGTGACAAGATGGCCGGTCGTCACGGCAACAAGGGTGTCATCTCGACCATCCTGCCTGTCGAGGACATGCCGTTCCTGGCCGACGGAACCCCCGTCGACATCATTCTCAACCCCCACGGTGTTCCCCGTCGTATGAACATCGGCCAGGTCTTCGAAGTCCACCTCGGGTGGATCTCGAAGCAGGGGTGGAAGATCGAAGGCAGCCCCGAGTGGGCAGCCGACCTGCCGGCCGCGGCCCGCGAGGCGGAAGCCGGAACCAATCTGGCGACTCCGGTCTTCGACGGTGCACACGAGCAGGAGCTGCGTGGACTGCTGGATTCAACGACCCCGAACCGCGATGGGGACCGACTCATCGACTCCTCGGGCAAGGCGCAGCTGTTCGACGGTCGCTCCGGTGAGCCGTTCCCGTACCCGATCGCTGTCGGCTACATGTACATGCTCAAGCTCCACCACCTCGTCGACGACAAGATCCACGCGCGTTCGACCGGTCCGTACTCGATGATCACCCAGCAGCCGCTCGGTGGTAAGGCGCAGTTCGGTGGTCAGCGCTTCGGTGAGATGGAAGTGTGGGCCCTCGAGGCCTACGGTGCGGCGTACACGCTGCAGGAACTGCTGACGATCAAGTCCGATGACATCCCGGGCCGTGTGAAGGTCTACGAGGCCATCGTCAAGGGCGAGAACCTGCCCGATCCGGGAATCCCCGAGTCGTTCAAGGTCCTCATCAAGGAGATGCAGTCCCTGTGCCTCAACGTCGAAGTTCTGTCTTCGGACGGAGCCGAGGTTGAGATGCGTGACGGTGAGGACGAGGTCTACCGAGCAGCTGAAGAGCTCGGCATCGACCTCTCACGCCGTGAAGCCCAGACCGTAGAAGAAGTCTGAGGACTTCCACTTCAACCGACACAACTTCGCGATGAACGAGACGTTTATCGCCAGGAAAGAGGATTTACGTGCCTGACGTCAATTTCTTTGATGAGCTACGTATCGGTCTTGCCACTGCGGAATCCATCCGCGGCTGGTCACACGGTGAGGTGAAAAAGCCTGAGACCATCAACTACCGCACACTCAAGCCTGAGAAGGACGGACTCTTCTGCGAGAAGATCTTCGGACCCACTCGCGACTGGGAGTGCGCCTGCGGCAAGTACAAGCGTGTCCGCTTCAAGGGCATCATCTGTGAGCGCTGCGGCGTCGAGGTGACTCGTGCCAAGGTTCGCCGTGAGCGCATGGGACACATCGAGCTGGCCGCACCGGTCACTCACATCTGGTACTTCAAGGGCGTGCCCTCGCGCTTGGGCTACCTGCTGGACTTGGCCCCGAAGGACCTCGAAAAGGTCATCTACTTCGCCGCCTACATGATCACCT
The DNA here is from genome assembly GCA_030457025.1 of Brevibacterium sp. Lineage (GTDB taxonomy): Bacteria > Actinomycetota > Actinomycetes > Actinomycetales > Brevibacteriaceae > Brevibacterium. The sequence continues at coordinate 51,628 of JAKDSA010000007.1, forward strand.
CGGTGGATGAGGACTCCCGCCACCGCGATCTGCCCAGCCTGCAGAACAAGATCGACATCGAAAAGCAGCAGATCGGCACTCGCCGTGACGCCGACATCGATCGTCGCGCCAAGAAGCTCGAAGAGGATCTCGCAGCACTCGAGTCCGACGGCGGTTCCGCCCCGGCCAAGAAGAAGCTGCGCGATGTCGCCGAAAAGGAAATGGAGAAGCTGCGCAAGAACGCCGACCGTGAGGTCGACCGCCTTGAGCAGGTCTGGGACCGGTTCAAGAACCTCAAGGTCAACGACCTCGAGGGCGACGAGAGCCTGTACCGCGAGATGTTCCACCGCTTCGGTCTGTACTTCACCGGTGCCATGGGCGCCGAGGCGATCCAGAAGCGCCTGCTCGAATTCGACCTCGAAGCCGAATCGGACAATCTGCGCGAACTGATCGCCACCGGCAAGGGCCAGCGTAAGACCCGCGCCCTGAAGCGTCTCAAGGTCGTCAACGCGTTCCTGACCACAGACAACAACCCCGAGGGCATGGTCCTCGACGTTGTCCCCGTGGTGCCGCCCGAACTGCGCCCGATGGTGCAGCTCGACGGTGGACGCTTCGCGACCTCTGACCTCAACGACCTCTACCGTCGTGTGATCAACCGCAACAACCGTCTCAAGCGTCTGTTGGACCTCGGTGCTCCCGAGATCATCGTCAACAACGAGAAGCGGATGCTGCAGGAAGCCGTCGACTCGCTGTTCGACAACGGCCGTCGCGGTCGTCCGGTCACCGGACCGGGCAACCGTCCGCTCAAGTCGCTGTCCGACATGCTCAAGGGCAAGCAGGGACGTTTCCGTCAGAACCTTCTGGGAAAGCGTGTGGACTACTCGGGCCGTTCGGTCATCGTGGTCGGTCCGCAGCTGCACCTGCACCAGTGTGGTCTGCCCAAGACCATGGCTCTGGAACTGTTCAAGCCGTTCGTGATGAAGCGCCTGGTCGACCTCAACCATGCTCAGAACATCAAGTCGGCCAAGCGCATGGTCGAGCGACAGCACCCTCAGGTATGGGACGTGCTCGAAGAGGTCATCACCGATCACCCGGTGCTGCTCAACCGTGCACCGACTCTGCACCGTCTGGGCATCCAGGCGTTCGAACCGCAGCTCATCGAGGGCAAGGCCATCCAGCTGCACCCGCTCGTCTGCTCGGCGTTCAACGCCGACTTCGATGGTGACCAGATGGCAGTTCACCTGCCGCTGAGCCCTGAGGCTCAGGCAGAGGCGCGCGTGCTCATGCTCTCGGCCAACAACATCCTCAAGCCTTCGGACGGCAAGCCCGTGACTATGCCCTCACAGGACATGATCATCGGTCTCTATCACCTGACGTCCGAACGCAAGGGACTGGCCGGCGAGGGACGCTCCTTCACCGGTCTCGGCGAAGCCACCATGGCCTTCGACCGAGGCGAGCTGGACCTCGGTTCGGTCGTCACGATCCGTCTTGATAATGTCGTCCCCGGCGACGATCTCGAGGTTCCCGAGGGGTGGGAAGCCGGCGATCCGCTGGATGTGGAGACCACACTTGGTCGTGCACAGTTCAACGATTACCTGCCTGCCGACTACTCGTTCATGAACTCCACGATCGACAAGAAGGCACTCAGCCGCATCATCAACTACCTGGCTGAGGAATACCCCAAGGTCGATGTCGCGCAGACGCTGGACAACTTCAAGGCCGGCGGCTTCTACTGGGCGACCCGTTCGGGCATCACCATCTCGATGTCCGATGTGGTCTCTCCCGAAGCCAAGACCGAGATCCTCGACAACGCAGAGGCCCTCGACACGAAGGTTCAGCAGCAGTACGAACTCGGTGCACTCACCGACGACGAACGCCGCAACGAACTGGTCAAGCTGTGGACCGAGACGACCGAGAAGGTCGACCAGGTCATGCGAACGAACTTCCCAGAGGAGAACTCGGTTCTGCGTCTGGTGGAGTCCGGTGCATCGGGCAACTGGATGCAGGTCCGTCAGCTGGCCGGTATGCGTGGGCTGGTGACGAACCCGAAGGGTGAGATCATCCCCCGTCCGATCGTCTCGAACTACCGTGAGGGACTGTCGGTGCTCGAGTACTTCATCGCCTCGCACGGTGCTCGTAAGGGGCTGGCTGATACTGCTCTGCGTACCGCTGACTCCGGTTACCTGACTCGTCGTCTCGTCGACGTATCGCAGGACGTCATCGTCCGCACTGCTGAAGCAGACTCGAACAAGGGCATCACGCTGCCTGCGGCTGAGCGCGACCACGAGGGCAAACTGGTGCCGCACGAGTATGCAGAGACGACCCTCTACGGTCGGCTCACGGTCTCAGACGTCTCCGACGCCGATGGCAATGTCATCGTGCCGGCGAAGACCGACGTGACTGCAGAGACGATCGATACGCTGGTTGCCGCCGGGATCGAGGAGCTCAAGGTTCACTCCGTGCTCACCGCTGATTCCGATACGCAGATTTCGGCCATGCACTACGGCCGCTCGATGGCCACCGGAAAGCGCGTCGACATCGGCGAAGCCATCGGCACCGTCGCTGCCCAGTCGATCGGCGAGCCGGGAACCCAGCTCACCATGCGTACCTTCCACACGGGTGGTGCGGCGGCGTCCTCGGGTGACATCACCCAGGGTCTGCCGCGTGTGACCGAGCTCTTCGAAGCTCGCACACCGAAGGGCTTCGCCCCCATCGCGGAGGCGACCGGACGGGCCAAGGTCGACGACAGCCGTAAGACCCGCTTCGTCATCATCACTCCCGATGACGGTGGCGAAGAGATCGAGCACGCAGTCTCCAAGCGCGCCCGTCTCCTCGTCGAGGACGGACAGAACGTCAAGGCCGGCGAACAGCTGGTCATCGGTGCTGTCGATCCGAAGCAGGTGCTGCGCATCCGCGGTCGTCGTGAGGCCGAGCGCTTCCTCGTCGAGCAGGTGCAGAAGGTGTACCGCTCGCAGGGCGTGGGCATCCACGACAAGCACATCGAGGTCATCGTGCGGCAGATGCTGCGTCGCGTGACCGTGATCGAGTCGGGTGACACGAACCTGCTGCCCGGTGAGCTGGTCGACCGTGGGCGTTACCAGGGTGAGAACCGCCGTGTGGTTGCCGAAGGCGGCCAGCCGGCGTCGGCTCGTGACGAACTCATGGGCATCACGAAGGCCTCCTTGGCCACCGATTCGTGGCTGTCGGCCGCGTCCTTCCAGGAGACGACACGCGTCCTCACCGAGGCCGCCATGGAAGGCAAGTCGGACAGCTTGATGGGTCTCAAGGAGAACGTCATCCTCGGTAAGCTCATCCCTGCGGGCACAGGCCTGCAGACACACCGCGACATCGTGGTGGAGCCGACCGAAGAGGCCAAGGCCGAGATGTTCACGAACAGCTACGGTGACTTCTACGCGGGCATCGGCTCGGATTCCGCATCCGCCATTCCGCTGGAGGACTACGACTACGGCGCCTTCAGCTGAAGCGCGACGTCTGAGTCGACGCCCTGCCGCTGAGCCATCCGGCTGAGCCGACAGGCATAGCAAGAGGGGCATCCACCACCAGGTGGATGCCCCTCTTCGTCATTCACTTGCAGCCTCTTCGAATGCTCGAGCAAACACATTGGGGCAGAAGTTCCTCGGACTATGGCACCGAGCCCCGTCAGAAGAGCAGACGGTTGGCAAGTCCTGGTCGAGAATCTCGACTTGGGTCGACCGCCAGTTACCGACCGTCTGCCTGCGGCCGCTTCTGTGAAGCTCGTTTTAGTCGGCGGCCCCGTGTGTGTCTAGCCGAAGAGAACCTGGGCCTCTTCCCATCGGTGGAGGGGCACGTATTTGAGACTGTCGACCGCTGAGGCCATTTCGACCGAGACGATGTCGGTGCCCTTGAGGCTGGCCATCTTCCCCCATTGTTCGTTCTGTGCCAGGTCCGCCGAGGCCATTCCCAGCCGGGTCGACAGGACACGGTCGTAGGCGGTGGGGGAGCCGCCTCGCTGCAGGTGCCCGAGGGTCGTGGCACGGGATTCGATTCCGGTGATCTCTTCGATCTTCGGAGCCAGGAAGTCCGCGATTCCGCCGAGGCGGGTCCGTCCTTTGTTGTCGACACCGCGGTCTGCGACCTGTTCGTCGAGCCCCTCTGGGATGAAGCCTTCGGCCACGACGACGATGGGAGCGCGACCGCGGTCCCTGGCCGATGTCACCCATTCCTCGATCTGGTCGAAGGAGACCGGGAACTCGGGCATGAGGATCGCGTGGGCACCGGCGGCCATGCCGGAATGCAGTGCGATCCAGCCGACGTTGCGGCCCATCACTTCGATGACCATGCAGCGATGGTGGGACTCGGCCGTGGTGCGCAGACGGTCGATCGACTCGGTGGCGATGGCGTGGGCGCTGTCGAAGCCGAAGGTGTAGTCGGTGTTGCCCAGGTCGTTGTCGATGGTCTTGGGTACGCCGATGATGTTGAGGCCCTCTTCGTCCACGAGCCGGGAGGCACCGGCAAGAGTGCCTTCACCGCCGATGGCGATGATCGCGTCCATCCCGTGCGCGGCCATGACTTCCTTCATGCGCTCGGGTCCTCCGCTCTCATAAGGGTGGGTGCGCGAGGTGCCGAGGATCGTGCCGCCTCGACCGGACAAGCCGCGGACGTCGAGCATCGTCATGTCGAACATGTCGTCCTCGAGCAGTCCGCGCCAACCGTCGCGGATCCCGACGAACGTATTGTCGTGGGAGCGAATGCCCTTGCGGACGATTCCGCGGATGACTGCGTTGAGTCCGGGGCAGTCGCCGCCGGAGGTCAGTACACCTATCTTCATTCCAATTGCCCCTGATCCTTTGCTCGATAGCCTTTGGCCAAATGCACTTCGTGGCCCGCCATGAGGGAAACTCCCTTGAGAATCAGCGTCCCGTTGGAGCCGTCGCCTTTGGCGGATCCCCGGATCTCATTGCCGGCCATGATGTTGATCGTGTCGTCGCGGACTCTCACGCCCGGGGGGACGTAGATGTCGTGACCGGCCCACATCGAATACGAAGTCAGCGAGACTGTCACCCCGGGGCCCATGACATCGCAGAGGTCGACGTTGTCGCCGCCCATCAGCGCATAAGTGGTGATGTCCGAGGTTCCTGCGGGGACATCGAGCTCGCGGCCCGACATGATCGCGACGGAATTCAGCGGTCTCTCGGAACCGGGTTCGGCCACCGGCGCCAAAGGCATCGGGCCGTTGTGCCGTGCGAGCGTGGTGGCTGCGGTCGCGCCCCCGCCGGTCTGTCTCAGTAGGGACCTATAGAGCTCGTGGCCTTCGGGAAGATCCACGATGAGAGGCAGAAGCTCATCGAGGTATTTGGCGGATATCGCCTCGTCCTGACGTTCGGCGGTTTCGTTCGGGTCGAGCCGACCACTGCTGACGGCCTCGGCGATGACGCCGAGAACCGCATCCCGGTCCTTGTCTGAGGCCCGTATACGTGGCGCCGGCGAGTTCGGGGAATCATCTTTGGCCATGGTGACCAGTGTAGCGGGGCCACACTTCGACAGCTGAGAGAAGGAATCGACAAGCCCCACAGGCCGGCCACAGCTTCGACCGATGGTGGGCATCAGCCGGAGCGGATCTGTTGTCTGCATGAGAGAGCACAGCATCCCTTGGGGCCAAGCCGATCCCCACGCCCACCCACACACTCAGACCACTCTCGCCCGAACACCCACGACCGTCATCGGTGACAATGCCAGCGACTAGGCCTCCACCCTCGCCGAGGCGGTCCCGCCGAGTCCCGCTGACGGGGCGGTACCGACCGTTGTTGCCGAAGGACAGCCGTCGAGGACGCTCGTGCCCGCGGTGCTGGCCGGGGTGGCTCGGTTCCTCATCGGTGTCTGGCCAGAGGTGCGATCGGCGCTTCGGCGGTCATGATGTCGAATGAGAGTGGGATGAGTCGGGGTCAGTTCGTTCCCGGCGGCCAGTCGTCAGACGGCCAGGTCGCGGCCGCGAATGGGTCCACGGGCGCGGGCACGGATGATGACGAAGCGGAGAACGTCGCCGACGGCTGACGCCGACTTCTTTTTGAGACGCAGACATGATGACTGTGCCCCCACCGATTCGGTGGGGGCACAGTCATCTGTCGTCAGGCCGCTCAGCGGTGCAGATCGAAACGGTCGGCTTCGACGAGCTTGCTCCAGGCTTTGACGAAGTCGTTGACGAACTTCTCCTGAGCATCATCGGAGGCGTACACCTCGGCGATGGCGCGCAGTTCGGAGTTGGCGCCGAACAGCAGGTCGATCCGACTTCCGGTCCACAGCTTCTCTCCGGCGGGGGAGAAGCACTCGTAGACGGTGGCGGACTCGGACGGCCCAACCGGCTTCCACACGTTGCCGAGTTCGAGCAGATTGACGAAGAAGTCGTTCGTCAGCTCGCCCGGACGATCGGTGAAAACACCCAGATCGGAGTCTTCGTAGTTGGCGCCGAGGACGCGCAGGCCGCCGATGAGCACGGTCAGCTCCGAAGGAGTCAGACCGAGGAGGCTGGCCCTGTCGAGGAGGAGATGCTCTGCCGACAGTGGGAGACCCTCGGTCAGGTAGTTGCGGAAACCGTCATGAGTCGGCTCCAGGAAGGAGAACGAATCGACGTCAGTCTGCTCCTGGGTGGCGTCTCCGCGGCCCGTGGTGACTGGAACGGTGACATCATGGCCGGCCGCTTGTGCTGCGGTCTCGATGCCGACGGCGCCGGCAATTGCCAGAACATCGGCGAACGAGGCGCCCGTATCGGTTGCGATGACCTCGAGGACGCTGATGACCTCGGCCAGTTTTGCCGGTTCGTTGACTTCCCAGTTCTTCTGCGGCTCGAGGCGCAGACGACCGCCGTTGACGCCGCCTCGGAAGTCCGAGCGGCGATGCGAAGACGCTGCGGCCCAGGTGGTCGAGACCAGCTGAGACACACTCAGACCGGAGGCGGCGATGGCAGCCTTGACCGCATCGAGCGCAGCGCCATTGAGCGGGGCGCCTTCTGGGACCGGATCCTGCCAGATCAGCTCTTCGGTGGGAACCTCGGGTCCGAGGTATCGCGTAGCCGGGCCCATGTCACGGTGGGTGAGCTTGAACCAGGCACGGGCGAAGGCATCTTCGAAGGCCTTCTGATCATCCTTGAAGCGCCGCGAGATCTCGCCGTAGATGGGATCGAAGCGCAGGGACAGGTCGGTCGTGAGCATACGGGGCTCGCGGCGGCCGTCACCCTGTGCCATGGGGACCATGTCGTCTCCACCGCCGTCGATTGGGCGCCACTGCAAGTGCCCGCCGTCGTTTTCAAAGACCTCCCACTCATAGGCGAAGAGGATGTGGAAGAACTCGTTGTCCCAGCGGGTCGGGTGGTAGGTCCAGGTGACCTCGATGCCGCTGCCGACGGTGTCGTTGCCCTGACCTGTGCCGAAATCGCTCTTCCAACCCAATCCCTGCTCTTCGATCGGAGCGGCTTCGGGGTCGCCGCCTTTGTGGGACTCGGGGGCCGCACCGTGGGTCTTGCCGAAGGTGTGTCCGCCGGCGATGAGTGCGACAGTCTCCTCGTCGTTCATTGCCATCCGGGCGAAGGTTTCGCGAATGTCGATCGCCGCCGCCAGCGGATCGGGCTTGCCCTCCGGCCCCTCAGGGTTGACGTAGATGAGGCCCATGGTCGTCGCGGCCAGCGGTTTCTGCAGTTCGCGGTTGCCCACATAGCGCTTGTCGGTGCCCAGCCATTCGGTCTCCGAACCCCAGTAGACGTCGTTGTCGGGCTCCCATACGTCCTTTCGCCCGCCCGCGTAGCCGAAGGTCTCGAAGCCCATCGACTCCAATCCCACGTTGCCGGCGAGGATGAACAGGTCGGCCCAGGAGATCTTCTTGCCGTACTTCTTCTTGACCGGCCAGAGCAGGCGACGAGCCTTGTCCAGCCCCACGTTGTCGGGCCAGGAATTCAGTGGTGCGAAGCGCTGCTGTCCCTCGCCTCCACCGCCGCGTCCGTCCTGGACGCGATAGGTGCCGGCGGAGTGCCAGGCCATGCGGATCATGAATGGGCCATAGTGTCCGAAGTCGGCCGACCACCAGTCGGAGTTCGTCTTCTGGAGCTCTTCGATGTCGGCCTTGAGCGCGTAGTAGTCGAGGCTGGTGAACTCGGCGTCGTAGTCGAAGCCTTCGTCCATGGGGTCACGGGCCGGCTGGTTCTTTGCCAGGATCTTGAGGTTCAGGCGATTCGGCCACCAATGGGAGTTGGCGTCGCCCTGACTGGGGCGGGCCAGCGCCTCGGCCGCGGGCGCGGGCGGCGCTGCGGAAGTGGTATGGGCGACTGGGCAGCCGCCGGTTGTGGAAGTTTCGGTCATGGTGTTCCTTTCACTTTCGAGCCCAAAAAGGCTCGGTCGAAGACAAAGGTGTGGCTTGACAAAGGTGTGGCTTTGCTCAGAGATGATTTGGCTCAGACTGCCGAGGCAGGTGCGAGGCGTCCCGGAGACGACGCAGCGCATTCAGGGCACAATCCCCAGAAGGTCACCTCAGCCTGCTCGATGACGAATCCTGCATCGTGGGACGGTGTCAAGCAGGGTGCCTGCCCGACCGTGCAGTCGACATCGACGATGAGATTGCACGAGCGGCACACGAGGTGGTGATGGTTGTCCCCGATGCGCCTTTCGTAACGGGCGACGGACCCAGACGGCTGAATGCACCGTACGAGACCGACCTCGGTGAGTGTGTGCAGCGAGTCGTAGACCGCCTGATGTGACACCTCGGGGAGGTTCTCTCGGACTGCGCAGATGACGGTTTCAGTGTCTGCGTGCTGGTGATCGCAGACAGCCTCGAGAACTGCGATCCTCTGCTTCGTCACGCGAAGGGAGCTGTTGCGCAATGCTGCGGTCGGCTCAGATTCGTGTCCCTGCTTGTTCTCAGTCACAGCTTCAGCTTGCCCCGTTTTCTTGAATGAGTCAAGGAAGCGAAAGGGTCAGATGTGGCCGCGATCAGCCGTCGTCGACGACGTATTTCGGTTCGCCAAGCATATCCGCGCGGAGAGGCGGAGAAGGTGTCATGCAGCCCACAGGCGCTGGTTTTGACCAGACGTACAGGACCGCGATATTCTGAGTCAGACTGATTGTGTTATCTGCGTCGTCGAGTGACCATACCGGGTGTTTTGTGAGACCCGGAACCATTGTGAGAGTTCGTCAGAAGCAGGCCGCCACCGTGTCATTCTGCATAGGTTGTGTGTCATTGCGACACACCCGAGTGCAGGGTACACAGCATCGCGCGGATACTGACATCGGGGGCGAAGCTTCACCCGGTGTTCAGTCGGATATGTCCCACGGTTCACAAACATGGCTGACGTCATGGCCAACGTTGGGAATTAGGTCTATCGAGAAGCAAATGGAGAACGCTTAGTGCCAACAATCCAGCAGCTCGTCCGCAAGGGACGACATGTCAATCCCGCAGGATCCGACGCTCCTGCTCTGAGGGGCAGTCCGCAGCGTCGTGGAGTGTGCACCCGTGTGTACACCACTACCCCTAAGAAGCCGAACTCGGCGCTTCGCAAGGTCGCTCGTGTCAAGCTGTCGAGCCAGATCGAAGTGACTGCCTACATCCCGGGCGAAGGACACAACCTGCAGGAGCACTCGATCGTGCTCGTGCGCGGTGGTCGTGTCAAGGACCTGCCAGGTGTGCGCTACCGAATCGTTCGCGGTTCGCTTGACACCCAGGGCGTCAAGGGCCGCCGGCAGGCACGCAGCAAGTACGGTGCGAAGAGGGAGAAGAAGTAATGCCACGTAAAGGTCCTGCACCCAAGCGACCAATCGTCATTGACCCGGTCTTCAGTTCGCCGATCGTCACGCAGCTGATCAACAAGATCCTGCTCGACGGAAAGCGTTCGACGGCTGAGCGCATCGTCTACGGTGCTCTCGAAGGCACCCGTGAGAAGAACGGCAATGACCCGGTTGTCAACCTGAAGAAGGCTCTCGACAACATCCGTCCGTCCCTCGAGGTTCGCTCACGCCGTGTCGGTGGCGCGACCTACCAGGTTCCGGTTGATGTTCGTCCGGTTCGTTCGACGACTTTGGCACTGCGCTGGCTCGTGGGTTATTCCCGCCAGCGTCGTGAGAAGACGATGACCGATCGCCTCATGAATGAGATTCTCGATGCGGGCAACGGCCTCGGCGCTGCTGTCAAGAAGCGCGAGGATACCCACAAGATGGCCGAGTCGAACAAGGCCTTCGCCCACTACCGCTGGTAATCGTTCCTCCCACCGCTCCGGCCGGCAAGCTTCAGTCGAAGTTCGCCGGCCTGGCAGCGGGGGAGTCGATCACATCATCGATTGAGAGAGAGACACCGTGGCACTTGACGTGCTCACCGACCTGAACAAGGTCCGAAACATCGGCATCATGGCCCACATCGATGCCGGTAAGACAACCACGACCGAACGCATCCTCTACTACACCGGTGTGAACTACAAGATCGGCGAGACCCACGACGGTGCTTCGACGATGGACTGGATGGATCAGGAGCAGGAGCGCGGCATCACGATCACGTCGGCCGCCACGACCTGCTACTGGCACGACAACCAGATCAACATCATCGACACCCCGGGCCACGTCGACTTCACCGTCGAGGTCGAGCGCTCCCTGCGCGTCCTCGATGGCGCCGTTGCCGTCTTCGACGGCAAGGAAGGCGTTGAACCTCAGTCCGAGACCGTCTGGCGTCAGGCCGACAAGTACGACGTGCCACGTGTGTGCTTCGTCAACAAGATGGACAAGCTCGGTGCTGACTTCTACTTCACCGTTGACACCATCCGGGAACGTCTGGGAGCCAAGCCGCTGGTCATCCAGCTGCCGATCGGCTCAGAGTCGGAGTTCGCCGGCATCGTCGATCTTCTTGAGATGAAGGCCTACATCTGGCCTGATGAGTCCAAGAAGGGTCAGGACATGACCGAGATCGAGATCCCTGACGATCTCAAAGACAAGGCCGTCGAATACCGTGCTCAGCTCGTCGAAGACGTCGCTGATGCCACTGATGAGCTGATGGAGAAGTACCTTGAGGGCGAAGAGCTCTCGATCGACGAGATCAAGGGCGGCATCCGCTCCCTCGTCGTCAACTCCACTGCATTCCCGGTCATGTGCGGTTCGGCGTACAAGAACAAGGGCGTCCAGCCCATGCTCAACGCCGTCATCGACTACCTGCCTTCGCCTCTCGAGGTCCCTCCCATGGTCGGAGAGAACCCTCGTGACGAGGACGAGAAGCTGACCCGCAGGCCTACTGTCGACGAGCCCTTCTCGGCTCTCGCGTTCAAGGTCGCCACCCACGCGTTCTTCGGCACGCTGACATATGTTCGTGTGTACTCCGGGCAGGTGAAGTCGGGCGAGCAGGTTCTCAACTCGACGAGCGGGAAGAAGGAGCGCGTCGGCAAGCTCTTCCAGATGCACTCCAACAAGGAGAACCCTGTCGAAGAGGCCATTGCCGGCCACATCTACGCGTTCATCGGCCTCAAGGAGACAACGACCGGTGACACTCTGTGCGCCCCCAGCGCCCCGATCGCGCTTGAGTCGATGACCTTCCCCGAGCCGGTCATCTCTGTGGCCATCGAGCCCAAGACCAAGAGTGACCAGGAGAAGCTGTCGGCGGCCATTCAGAAGTTCGTCAGGGAAGACCCAACCTACCGGGTCGAGCTCGATGCGGAGACCGGTCAGACCGTCATCCGCGGAATGGGCGAACTTCACCTCGACATCCTCGTCGACCGCATGCGTCGCGAGTTCAAGGTCGAGGCGAATGTCGGCAAGCCACAGGTTGCCTACCGCGAGACCATTCGTCGCACTGTCGAGAAGTACGATTTCACCCACAAGAAGCAGACGGGTGGATCGGGACAGTTCGCGAAGGTTCAGGTCACCTTCGAGCCTCTCGAGGTCGAAGGCGATACGATCTACGAGTTTGAGAATGCCATCACGGGCGGACGCATTCCGCGCGAGTACATTCCTAGCGTCGACGCCGGTATTCAGGACGCCATGCAGCTTGGTGTCCTCGCCGGCTACCCGCTGGTGGGTGTCAAGGCCACACTGGTCGACGGCGCCTACCACGACGTCGACTCCTCGGAGATGGCATTCAAGATCGCCGGTTCGATGGTCTTCAAGGAGGCCGTTCAGAAGGCGAAGCCGGTTCTGCTCGAACCGGTCATGGACGTCGAGGTGCGCACCCCCGAGGAATACATGGGTGACGTGATCGGCGACCTGAATTCCAGACGTGGCCAGATCCAGTCCATGGACGATGCTTCCGGTGTGAAGGTCGTCAAGGCTGTGGTCCCGTTGTCGGAGATGTTCGGTTACATCGGTGATCTGCGGTCGAAGACCCAGGGCCGTGCGGTGTACACGATGACTTTCTCCAGCTATGCGGAGGTCCCTAAGGCAGTTGCCGAAGAGATCGTCCAGAAGATGCGTGGCGGAGAGTAATCTCCGGTCCCCGGTCGCCACGGTGATCAACAACATGTTCACCGTAATGAAAGATAACCAACAAAGGTCTAAGATATGAACCGCATATCTTTTGCCAACCACGAGGAGGAACCCAGTGGCAAAGGCTAGTTTCGATAGGACTAAGCCGCACGTCAACATTGGCACCATCGGCCACGTTGACCACGGAAAGACCACCTTGACCGCAGCGATCACAAAGGTCCTGGCGGACAAGTACCCAGATCTCAACCAGGCGCAGGCCTTCGACCAGGTGGATAACGCACCTGAGGAGAAGGAGCGCGGCATTACCATCAACGTCTCGCACGTTGAATACCAGACCGAGAAGCGTCACTACGCTCACGTCGATGCCCCTGGTCACGCCGACTACATCAAGAACATGATCACCGGTGCTGCTCAGATGGACGGCGCGATCCTCGTGGTTGCTGCCACCGACGGTCCGATGCCGCAGACTCGTGAGCACGTTCTGCTCGCACGTCAGGTTGGCGTGCCTTACATCGTCGTGGCGCTGAACAAGTCCGACATGGTCGATGACGAGGAGCTCATTGAGCTCGTCGACTTCGAGGTGCGCGATCTGCTCTCGAGTCAGGACTTCGACGGAGACAACGCTCCCGTCATTCCTGTGTCCGCTCTCAAGGCGCTGGAAGGCGACGAGAAGTGGGTCAAGAGCGTCGAAGACCTCATGGAGGCCGTCGATGACAACGTTCCCGAGCCGGAGCGCGACATCGACAAGCCATTCCTCATGCCCGTGGAAGACGTCTTCACGATCACCGGTCGTGGAACCGTTGTCACCGGTCGTGTGGAGCGCGGCGTTCTGCTGCCCAACGATGACATCGAAATCGTCGGTATCAAGGAGAAGTCGTCCAAGACGGCCGTCACCGCAATCGAGATGTTCCGCAAGACTCTGCCTGACGCACGTGCAGGCGAGAACGTCGGACTGCTCCTGCGCGGAACCAAGCGCGAAGACGTGGAGCGCGGACAGGTTATCGTGAAGCCGGGTTCGATCACGCCTCACACCAACTTCGAAGGCCAGGTCTACATCCTGAGCAAGGACGAGGGTGGACGTCACAACCCGTTCTACTCGAACTACCGTCCTCAGTTCTACTTCCGCACCACGGACGTCACCGGCGTCATCCAGCTGCCTGAGGGCACCGAGATGGTCATGCCCGGTGACAACACCGACATGACGGTTGAGCTGATCCAGCCGATCGCTATGGAAGAGGGCCTCCGCTTCGCTATCCGCGAGGGTGGACGTACCGTCGGCGCTGGTCGAGTCACCAAGATCACCGCCTGATCCACCGTCGATCAATGAGGCTTCGGCCTTGAGGTCAAGGCATCTGCCTTGATCGATCGATACAGAACCCCGGTCCTCATGGGCCGGGGTTCTGTGCATTCAGCGGAGTGGACCATTCGCCACCGCAGCTCGTCGCGACATGAAATGCCTCACAGGACACATGCCTGGAATTGCGCGGATGAAGTGGGGTGTGACAAGATAGTGAAGTTGCGTTTTGGACGTTGACCCCTGCACTGCGGTAGCAATACCGCGAACAGTCCGGAACACTATCGGATCGATGAATCTGCGTGAAAGCGGGTTCGGACCGAGCAGCCAATGAGTAGAAGCGCCGTCGGCCCTCGAAGAGGATTGCAAAATTCTCCGCCAGGCTTAGCCGACACGCCCGACCTCGGGGGTCGGTCATGGTCAGCCGGCACAGACCACAGACGATTGCGATCGACTGGTTGATGGCCGGAAGTAACTAAAGGAAGAGACGACGCCATGGCGGGACAGAAAATCCGCATTCGGCTCAAGTCGTACGACCATGCTGTGATTGACAGTGCTGCACGAAAGATCGTGGACACCGTCACTCGCGCAGGTGCGACTGTTGTGGGCCCCGTGCCGTTGCCAACGGAGAAGAACGTCTACTGCGTCATCCGTTCGCCACACAAGTACAAGGACAGCCGTGAGCACTTCGAAATGCGCACGCACAAGCGTCTGATCGACATCGTCGATCCGACGCCGAAGGCAGTCGATTCGCTGATGCGTCTCGACCTCGCTGACGACGTCAACATCGAGATCAAGCTCTAAGGGAGGCAGACATGGCGAACAATCGTTCATCAGCTCTCCCTACCACCCGCAAGGTCAAGGGCCTTCTGGGAACCAAGCTGGGCATGACCCAGGTCTGGGATGAGCAGAACAATCTCGTACCGGTGACCGTAGTGGCCGCCGGCAGCAACGTCGTGACGCAGATCCGCAACGAGGAAACCGATGGTTACCCCGCACTGCAGATCGCGTTCGGCGAGATCGATCCTCGTAAGGTCAACAAGCCCACTGCAGGCCACTTTGAGAAGGCCGGCGTGACTCCACGCCGTCACCTTGTCGAGCTGCGCACCGCAGATGCTGCTGACTATGCACTGGGTCAGGAACTCGGAGTCGATACCTTCGACACCGGGGTCAAGGTCGACGTGACCGCAAAGACCAAGGGTAAGGGTACCGCCGGTGTCATGAAGCGTCACGGCTTCGCCGGTGTCGGCGCCTCCCACGGACAGCACCGCAACCACCGCAAGCCGGGTTCGATCGGCGGAGCCGCGACCCCGGGGCGCGTGTTCAAAGGTATGCGCATGGCCGGCCGTATGGGTGCAGTCAAGCACACCACCCAGAACCTCACGATCCACGCCGTGGACACCGAGAACAACTTCCTGCTCATCAAGGGTGCCGTACCTGGTCCCAAGGGTGCAGTCGTTCTCGTTCGCTCGGCCGCGAAGGAGGCCTGAACGTAATGACTGATATCAAGACAGTCGACGTTGTCGATGCCACTGGTGCGAAGACCGGATCCGTTGACCTGCCAGCCGAGATCTTCGGCGTGCAGACCAATGTGCCGTTGATTCACCAGGTTGTTGTCGCTCAGCTGGCAGCAGCCCGTCAGGGTACACACAAGACAAAGACCCGCTCCGAAGTACGCGGTGGCGGTCGCAAGCCCTACCGCCAGAAGGGAACCGGTAACGCCCGCCAGGGTTCGATCCGCGCTCCTCAGTACAACGGCGGTGGAATCGTGCACGGGCCCGTTCCTCGCGACTACTCGCAGCGGACCCCCAAGAAGATGAAGACAGCTGCACTGCGCGGCGCTCTCTCAGACCGTGCACGTCTCGATCAGATCTTCGTTGTGAAGAATCTGATCACCGGCGACGCACCGTCGACCAAGCAGGCGAAGCTCGCTTTGGCCGGCCTGTCCGAACGCAAGAACACCCTCGTGGTGCTCAACCGTGACGACGAGCTCACCGAGCGCAGCGTTCGCAACCTGCCTCACGTTCACGTGCTCACCTCCGATCAGCTCAACACATACGATGTGCTGATCGCCGATGACATCGTGTTCACCGAGTCAGCGCTGGAGACGTTCCTGGGCGGATACCGCAAATCGGAGGACGCATCATGAGTCTGAACTTCAAGGACCCCCGCGACGTCATCGTCGCTCCGGTCGTCTCGGAAAAGACCTACAGCCTGATGGACGAAGGAAAGTACACCTTCCTCGTCGACCAGGGGTCGAACAAGACCGAGATCAAGAACGCCATTGAATCGATCTTCGATGTGCAGGTAGCCAAGGTCAACACCCTGAACCGTCAGGGCAAACGCCGCCGCACCCGCACCGGTTGGGGAAAGCGCAAGGACACCAAGCGTGCCATTGTCGCCCTCAAGGACGGATCGATCGACATCTTCGGTGGATCGCTCTAAGCGATCCTTCGTCAAAGAAGGACAAGACTCATGGCAATTCGCAAACATAAGCCGACGACCCCGGGCCGTCGTGGCTCGTCGGTCGCCGACTTCGTCGAAGTGACCCGGTCTACACCGGAGAAGTCACTTCTGCGCCCGCTGCCAAAGCGCGGTGGCCGCAACAGCCAGGGACGCGTGACCACTCGCCATCAGGGCGGCGGCCACAAGCGTCAGTACCGTGTCATCGACTTCCGCCGCCATGACAAAGATGGCGTACCGGCGAAGGTCGCACACATCGAATACGACCCGAACCGCACTGCGCGGATCGCTCTTCTGCATTATGCAGATGGTGAGAAGCGCTACATCCTCGCCCCGCAGAACCTCAAGCAGGGCGCACAGGTTGAAGCAGGATTGGGCGCAGACATCAAGCCGGGCAACAACCTTGCCCTGCGCAACATCCCAGTCGGCACCGTGCTGCACGCAGTTGAAATGCGTCCAGGCGGCGGTGCCAAGATCGCTCGGTCTGCCGGTTCATCCGTGCAGCTCGTTGCGAAGTACGGTCGGTTCGCTCAGTTGCGGATGCCTTCGGGCGAAATCCGCAATGTTGATGCGCGCTGCCGTGGGACGATCGGCGAGGTCGGCAATGCCGAGCAGTCGAACATCAGCTGGGGCAAAGCAGGCCGCATGCGTTGGAAGGGCAAGCGCCCATCCGTCCGTGGTGTTGTGATGAACCCTGTCGATCACCCACATGGTGGCGGCGAGGGCAAGACTTCGGGTGGTCGTCACCCAGTCAGCCCGTGGGGTCAGCTAGAAGGCCGCACACGCCGGCCGAACAAAGAGAGCGACAAGTACATCGTGCGCCGTCGCCGGACCGGCAAGAAGCGCTGATTGGAGTACTGACTTATGCCTCGTAGCCTCAAAAAGGGTCCTTTCGTCGATGAACACCTGTACCAGAAGGTGGCTCGTCAGAACGAGAAGAACTCAAAGAATGTAATCAAGACATGGTCTCGTCGCTCGATGATCATCCCGGACTTTCTGGGACACACCATCGCAGTACATGACGGACGCAAGCATGTTCCAGTCTTCATCACTGAAGCCATGGTCGGACATAAGCTTGGCGAGTTCGCACAGACACGGACGTTCCGTGGCCACGAAAAGGACGATCGCAAGGGTCGCCGCCGCTGACGCGGGGCACCTTTACGATCCTAGACAAGAGAGAAGGAAGCGATGGAAGCCAAGGCTAAGGCGCGTTACCTGCGCGTCACGCCTCGCAAGGCTCGGCGCGTCATCGACCTCATTCGTGGTCAGCAGGCGACCGAAGCACTTGCAGTGTTGAAGTTTGCAGAACAGTCGGCATCAGATCCGATTTACAAGCTCGTTGCCTCCGGCATCGCCAACGCGCGTGTCCGGGCCGACGAGGAGGGCATTGCGTTCGACGAGAACGAACTGGTCATCTCCGAAGCATTCGTTGACGAGGGACCAACCATGAAGCGGTTCCGTCCGCGAGCACAGGGTCGCGCTTTTCGCATTGAAAAGCGCACTAGCCACATTTCAGTGGTCCTGGCCAGCGGCGACGACCTGCCTCAGCGCAAGAGCCGGAAGGGGAACCGTTAATGGGCCAGAAAATCAATCCGAACGGATTCCGACTCGGAATCACCACGGATCACAAGTCGAAGTGGTTTGCTGACTCGACCAAACCGGGTCAGCGCTACAGCGACTACGTGCTCGAAGATGTGAAGATCCGAAAGATGATGACCAAGGGCCTTGAGCGCGCTGGCATCTCCAAGGTGAACATCGAGCGCACTCGTGACCGTGTCCGAGTCGATATCCACACAGCCCGCCCGGGCATCGTCATCGGGCGTCGTGGAGCCGAAGCGGATCGCATCCGCGGTCAGCTCGAAAAGCTCACCGGCAAGCAGATTCAGCTCAATATCCTAGAGGTGAAGAACGCGGAGATCGACGCGCAGCTCGTTGCTCAGGGAGTTGCCGAGCAGCTTGCAAGCCGCGTGGCATTCCGCCGCGCGATGCGCAAGTCGATCCAGAGCGCTCAGCGTGCAGGTGCCAAGGGCATCCGCGTGCAGTGCTCCGGCCGCCTCGGCGGTGCTGAGATGAGCCGTTCCGAGTTCTACCGTGAAGGTCGTGTGCCACTGCACACCCTGCGTGCGAACATCGATTACGGGTTCCATGAAGCACACACCACATTTGGACGCATCGGCGTCAAGGTGTGGATCTACAAGGGCGATATGACCGACAAGGAGCTTGCTGCCGAGCAGGCTAAGGCTCCTGCCGCTCGCGGCCCCAAGGGCCGTGGGCGCGGCCGCGGAGGCCGCGGTCGTGGTCAGGAAGGCGCAGCAGCACCGCGCCGGAACGACTCTGCGCCGAAGACCGAGAACAACGCCGAGGCCCCCGTGGCTGAGGCCGGATCGGAGGGCTGACACATGCTGATCCCTCGTCGGGTGAAATACCGCAAGCAGCACCACCCCAAGCGGGGCGGCGCGGCAAAGGGCGGCACCAAGGTGTCCTTCGGTGACTACGGCATCCAGGCCACAGAGCCCGCCTACATCACCAACCGGCAGATCGAGGCCGCACGTATTGCCATGACGCGTTACATCAAGCGTGGTGGCAAGGTGTGGATCAACATCTACCCAGATCAACCGCTGACGAAGAAGCCTGCCGAGACCCGCATGGGTTCCGGCAAGGGTTCGCCGGAGTGGTGGGTCGCCAATGTCAAGCCGGGTCGGGTCATGTTCGAACTCGCCGGTGTGTCCGAGGAAGTTGCTCGCGAGGCGCTGCGTCTTGCGATCCACAAGCTTCCGCTCAAGGCCCGTATCGTGGCCCGCGAAGGTGGTGAGTGAGTATGGCAATCGGTTCGAAGAGCCTTTCCATGGACGCACTTGACGGTTATGACAACGAGCGTCTGCTCGAGGAGCTCAAGAAGGCCAAGGCCGAGCTGTTCAACCTGCGCTTCCAGTCGGCCACAGGCCAGCTGGAGAGCCACGGCCGCCTCAAGGCTGTGCGTCGCGACATCGCTCGTATCTACACCGTGCTCAATGAGCGGGAGTTGGACATTCGTCCGAACCCCGCTGACGCTAAGGAAGAGGACAAGTGATGGCGGAGACCACCAAGCCCGAGGCAACGCCTGCGGATCGTAACACCCGTAAGACTGCGCGTGGTTACGTTGTTTCCGACAAAATGGAGAAGACCATCGTCGTCGAGGTGGAGGAGCGCAAGACGCACCGCCTCTACGGCAAGGTCCTCCGTCAGTCGGTGAAGTACAAGGTTCACGATGAGGAGAACGCCGCAGGTGTCGGCGACCTCGTCCTCGTGGCTGAAACGCGGCCGGTTTCGTCCGCGAAGCGTTGGCGGCTCGTCGAGATCATCGAACGCGCCAAGTAAGCCGACGCCACCCCTCCCACCCCGACACCCCCCCTCTCCTAAGGAGACGGGGTGTGG
>JAKDSA010000184.1 GCA_030457025.1 Brevibacterium sp.
AGCCCACATGCGACCTGAATAGACGAAGGGGCTGATGCGGATTCGCATCAGCCCCTTCGTCGGTTCTGCACTCGACGATGTCGAGACGACCGGTCAGTCGTCGGTATCGCCGTCTTTCCCCTTGCTGCCGGTTCGGCTCGCCAGGGTGCCGTGCCTGCGCGACTTGAGCTTGGGCTCGTCGACATAGGGGTCGCGGAACTCCGGTGCAGGTTCGACCGCCTCGGGAGTGATGACGACTTCCTCTTCCTCGTCGTAGGCATGGGCGAAATCGTCGCCGTCGCCGTCACGGCGTTCGACCTCTTCGGGCGGCAGCACCTTCTTCCACCGGCGCATCCGGACTCGCGGCAGATCGCCGGCGTCTTCCCGCAGAGCTCGCATGAGGGCGTAGATCTGGAAGTACGCGATGATGAAGAACGGCAGTCCCACGAGGATGATCGTCGACTGCAGCGCTTCGAGGCCACCCGAGCCGGAGAAGACCAGCAGCGCTGCCGTGACGACAGCGACGGCCAGCGCCCAGAAGATGCGCTGAGGCAGCGGGTTGAAGTCTTCGTGGCCGTTGTTCATCGTGTCGACGACGAGGGCCGCAGAGTCCACGGAGGTCACGAAGAAGATCACCACGAGAATGATCGCGATCACCGATACGGGACCCGAGAGCGGATAGTGCTGCAAGAAGGCGAACAAGGCGCCCGGGATGTCCCCGTCCCCGACCACTCGGTCGACGAGCCCACCGCCTTGGTTGAATTCGATGTCGAACGACGCGTAGCCGAAGACGCCGAACCACAGAACTGAGAACGCCGAGGGAATGGCCAGGACGCCGATGACGAACTGTCGGATGGTCCGTCCCCGTGAGATCCGTGCGATGAAGATGCCGACGAAGGGCGACCAGGTGATCGTCCAGGCCCAGTAGAAGACGGTCCATGTATTCTGCCAGCCGGTATCGGCGAAGGTGTCGTTCCACAGAGCCAGCTCCGGCAATGACTGAATATAGGAGCCAAGAGACTCGAAGATACCGCGGAACATGAACAGGGTCGGCCCCAGCACGACGATGAAGATCAGCAGCAGCACGGCTACGACGATGTTGATGTTCGAGAGCACCTTGATGCCCTTGTCGAGGCCAAGGGAGACCGACACCGTGGCCAGCCCGCAGACGACACCGATGATGATCAGCTGCCAGAGCGCATTCTCCGGGATGCCGATGACCTGAGCAAGGCCGCCGTTGATTTGCAGGGTGCCAAGGCCGATCGAGACGGCGACGCCGAAGACGGTGCCGATGATCGCGACCACGTCGATGGTCTTGCCGATAGGCCCGTGGATCTTCTCACCGAGGATGGGCTGGAAGATCGAACTCACACGCGGCGGCAGGTTGCGTTTGTGGATGAAGTACGCGAAGCACAGTGCCGGGAGGGTGAAGATCGTCCATGTGTGCAGTGTGAAGTGGTAATAGGTGAAGTTCATCGCGTCAGCAGCGGCTTCAACGGTGCCAGGTTCGATACCCAAGGAACCTCGAGGAGGGTCGCCGAGGTGGCTGACCGGTTCGGCCACACCCCAGAACATGAGAATCGATCCGATGCCGGCAGCGAAGAGCATCGCGAACCAAGCACCGTTGGAGTGTTCAGGTGCCTCGTCCTCTGGTCCGAGTTTGGCCCGACCGTATCGAGACGCCGCGATGTAGATGAGGAACACGAGGAAGACCGTGACGCCGAGGATGTAGAACCATCCGAGGTTCGTCAGCAGCCAGTCCGATGCCACCGAGACGCCGGAGTCGAGAGCTTCGGTGAAGAAGATCGTTGCCAGGACGAAGAGAATGATGACAGCAGCCGACGAAAAGAAGATCGCCGGATTGGTTCGAAGTTTGAGGGTATCGTGCAAACGGTTGAGCATATGCTGTCCCTTCCTATGAATTGTTGGCACCAACAATACCCAACCAGTCAGCATTTGGACGGAAACTCGCCTCTGACAACACGATTTCGCCCTCGGGTCCTCCACCTGGCGTCCTTGCCAGATTACTTCAGAGCCTCGTCAGACGAAGCCATCCCGATCCCGCGTGCGCA
>JAKDSA010000134.1 GCA_030457025.1 Brevibacterium sp.
GGCTGAGCTGAGGCGCGACGGGGCTGAGCTGAGGCGCGACGGGGCTGAGCTGAGGCGCGACGGGGCTGAGCTGAGGTGCGACGGGGCTGAGTTGCGGTGCTGAAGACCTGAGCCGAGACGCTGAAGATACCAACCGAGGAACTCGTCCGATTCGCATAGCCCAGCGAGTTTCTCTCCAATCGTTCGATTTCACCTCTGACCTGGGATGATACTCGTCGAGAAGCTCGTGTCAGTGGCGAACGCTAGGGTGTTTGGTATGGAGGCAGAGACGGTTTCAGACGTGATCACCGAGATTCATCGGTGGCGCGAGTTGCTGTCCGATCTGCCCCCGGCGCGGACCGAGAACGAAGCGATCGACAGAATCACCGCTTTGGAGGAGCTGACGTCCGTGAGCGCGGCAGCGCAGGCCAGAGAGACGCTGACCTTCGATATGCACCGCCGGAACCGTGAAGCTGAAGAAGGGGTGCCGAGCCGCAACCAGGGCAAAGGCCTTGGTGCCGAGATCGGGCTGGCTCGGAAGGTGTCTCGTTCCCGAGGGAGCAGACTCCTTGGCTTCTCCCGGTCCCTGCTGATGGATCTGCCCAAAACCTATGGCTCCTTGAAGAGCGGAGACATCTCAGAGGAGAAGGCACGAGTCGTCGCGAAGGAGACTGATTGGCTCCCCAGAGACAAGCGGCACCAGGTCGATGACCGGATGGCCGATCGCCTCGTCCAAGTCGGTGTCGGTCGGCTGGGCAACGAGGTTCGCGCCCTGGCCCAGCAACTCGACCAGAAAGCGGCCGTCGAACATCTGGACAGGTGTGTGGAAGAACGTGCCGTCACGGTGCGTCCAGCGCCTGGAAACATGGCGTTTCTGACTGCGCTCCTGCCCCTGTCGCAGGCAGTGGCAGCGTATACCAACCTGTCGAAGTCGGCACAGTCGATCGTCGGGACAGGGCAAGCCGAAGACCGAACTCAGGGGCAGGTCATGGCCGATCTTCTGGTCGAGAGAACCACGGGCCAAGACAGCGCTGAGGCCATCCCCACCGAAGTCCACGTAGTGATGAATGAAGACAGTCTCTTCGACTCAGGCGAAACCCCAGCGTGGTTCCCCGGCTTCGGTCCGATTCCAGCCACGTCAGCTCGCGAGATCATCGCCGAGAACGAAGCCGCAGTCTTCATCCGTCGCTTGTACACGCGCCCAACCGACGGTCAGTTGGTCCGAATGGACTCGAAGCGCCGTGAGTTCTCCGGTCTGCTTCGACGCATGGTGGTGATTCGCGATGACGTCTGTCGTTCTCCGTGGTGCGATGCCCAAATCAAACACGCAGACCATTCTCAGGCGTTCGCCGCCGGTGGTGAGACTGACTGGGACAACGCTTCAGGGCTCTGCGCGGCCTGCAACTTCCTCAAGGAGCTGCCGGGATGGCGGCACGAGGCCACAGCAGAAGAACTGATCGTGCGAACTCCGACCGGACACCGATATCAGATCGGCACCAGGCCGATCGGAACACCGACGACGAAGACCAGTGGACTTCCCCGATCCGACCTCACCGACCAGCCGACGTCGGATGGAGCAGACGACCCCGAT
Source organism: Brevibacterium sp. (assembly GCA_030457025.1). Classification (GTDB taxonomy): domain Bacteria; phylum Actinomycetota; class Actinomycetes; order Actinomycetales; family Brevibacteriaceae; genus Brevibacterium. Next base: position 1,571 of record JAKDSA010000134.1, read on the forward strand.
CTCTTCACCGTGAGAATTCCACCACTTCGAAAAGTGGATGAGCCGAAACTCGACGGAACATTCGAATCCCTCAAGGTGGATATGTGGGAATGTCGTGATGAGCCCCCGAGCGTGGTGGAAACGTGCATGGTGGGGCGACTGGCTGAATTCGCCTCGGCGGTGTGATGCTCTCGGCCCAGAAGCGAGAGTTCTGCCAGAGTTCAACTGCCCGACTGCCGGTGTCGTTATGGTGGGAGCATGGACGATCATGCCGAGCCTGAAGCTCTCGGGACTTCACCTGCGGAGCTCAATGTGGAACTTGTGTGGGGCATACCCGGCGGTCTGGGGCAGAGTTGGGAACCCGTGGCCTCAACGGCTGGAATCCCCGGAGTGCTGCCTCCGCCTCATGAAGTCGAGGAACTCTACGCCGCGGCAGCGATCGAACCGCCCCTGAACGAAGATCCGAAGCACGCAGCACTGTTCGGGACGCTCTACGACCTCTCGGTCCGAAACGGTCAGGTCCTCATCGCAGCGGCACGTTCCGACGGGCGCCTGAGATCAATCGCCTATGGACATTTCTGGTCCTGGGCGGAAGAGGACTACGACTGGGCACACGAACTTCACTCCACTCTCGGAGGCGCCGCCCGGACACTCGAGGGGTCGTTCGCCCTCAACCTGTTGGCCCGCGACCCTCATCTGCGCAATTCCGGACTCGGACGGACCACGCTGCAGACATGGCTGGCCGGCATCGCCGGATACAGCTGTTGGCTCCAGACCAGCGACGTCGACAGCCCAGCCCGCCGACTCTACGAAAGACTCGGCTTCTTCGCCCTCGGTCATGGGCCCCAAGCACCCAATGGCCAACCGGGACTGGTCATGTTCAGACCGCCAATCTGAGTCGAACCGCTGTGCGGGAGAGCAGGAGATAAGCGGTTCCCAGTGATGATCAGAATCCAGTGATCATTAGGATGGTGCCATGCGCAAAGAAGCTCCGGCAGATAACCAGAAGACCGACACCTCCAGCGCGGCGACGGTGCCACGTGACGCCGCCCCCATGCCACACGATGAGAATCTGTGGCTCGAAGACATCCACGGTGATGACCAGATGGCCTGGGTCAGGGAACAGAACGCGAAGACCATCGCCCGATTCCAAGACGATCTGTTCGACTCCATCGCCGGTGATATTCAGACCGCGTTGGACTCTGAGGGCAAGATCCCGATGGTGGCCAAACGCGGTGATGACTATTTCAACTTCTGGCGCGACACCAAAAATCCCAAAGGTATGTGGCGACGAACCACCTGGGACAGCTACGTCTCCGATTCCCCGCAATGGGAGGTCCTCATCGATCTCGACGAGCTCGGCGCTGCGGAGGCGACCCCCTGGGTATGGGCCGGAGCATCGGTGCGCCGTTCGGACAATTCACGTGCACTCGTCTCGCTGTCTCCCGATGGTGGGGACGCCCACAGGGTGCGTGAATTCGATCTGAGGACCAAATCCTTCGTCGTCGGTGGCTTCGACCTGCCGTCGGCGAAGACTCGCTTCGCCTGGCTCGACGATGACACGATCATCGTCGCCACCGAGACTGACGAGGACTCTCTGACCACCTCGTCCTATCCGCGTCAGGCACGAGTTCTCACACGTGGCCAGGCCATTGCCGATGCCCCGATCGTCGCCGAGGTGCCACGCGAGCACGTCGCCATCTTCGTCGGCAGCGATGTGGGACCGGCCGATTCCGATGCCACCGACAGAGTGTTCGCCATCGATGCCATCGACTTCTTCAATTCGCGGCCCAGCTTCATCGACCTGGACATGGTCACCGACGAATCCGGGTCTGTGACCACTGACGCCTCGGCGTGGGAGAAGACATGGACCCTCGTCGATGTGCCGACCGACGTGGAAGTCGGCTTCGACCGGGATTTCGTTCTCTTCCGGCCCCAATCCGAATGGAATCACGGGGATTTCTCAATCCCGGCCGGTGCTCTGGCCGTCGCCGACATCGCCGAGGTGAGGGCCGGGACAATCGCACCCACCGTCATCTTCAGCCCGGACGCACACACCGCACTGCAGTCGTGGACATGGACACGGGACTACCTCGTCCTCGAGCTGTTGGCCGACGTGCAATCGCAGCTGGTCGTTCTCGACCCGAACGACAACTTCTCCTCGTCTCGGCTGCCCGGAGTCCCGGCCAACCACATGGTCGGGTTGGGGGCAGTCGACAGACACGATGACACGACCGCCAACGACTATTGGCTGGTGAGCACCGGCTTCCTGACTCCCTCGACTCTCTCCTATGGGCGCCTGGAGCCTTCGAACGGCAGCGAGGAAGCAGGCGGCGCTGACACCGCCCGCACCACCAACGGCTACAGCGTTCCCGAAATCATCAAATCGGCACCAGCACTCTTTCCCAGCGAAGGCTTCTCGGTCGAACAGCACTTCGCCACAAGCGAGGACGGAACAAAGATTCCCTACTTCCAGATCGCCGACAACGCGCTGGTACTCGACGGAAGCAATCCGACCCTCCTCGACGGATACGGCGGCTTCGAAGTCAGCCGGTCTCCGGTGTATTCGCCAGTCATGGGCGTCGGCTGGTTGGGCCGCACGACGACCGCTGCAGGCCGCCCGACGATCCCGGCAGGCCGCCCGACGATCCCGGCGGGACGACGCGGGGTCTACGTCCTCGCCAACATCCGCGGCGGTGGAGAATACGGGCCACAGTGGCACACCTCGGCGATGCGAGAGAATCGGATGCGAGCCTATGAGGACTACGCCGCCGTTGCCCGAGATCTCATCGAACGTGGGGTGACGAGTCCGAAGAGCCTGGCCTGCGCCGGCGGTTCGAACGGCGGACTGCTGGTCGGAAACATGCTCACACAGCACCCTGAGCTCTTCGGCGCGATCTCGTGCGGAGTTCCCCTCCTGGACATGCGTCGCTACACGAAACTCAGCGCTGGCTATTCGTGGAAGGCCGAATACGGTGACCCAGATGTGGCCGAGGACTGGGCTTTCATCCAGAAGTTCTCGCCCTATCACCTGCTCGAGGAGGGTGCGGACTATCCGCCCGTGCTGTTCTGGACGGCGACCTCTGATGATCGTGTCGGGCCAGTCCAGGCGCGCAAGATGGCTGCTCGGATGCAGGGGCGCGGCATTTCTGACGTGTGGTTCTTCGAGGACACGGAAGGCGGACATTCGGCAGCGTCGGACAACAAGCAGGCGGCCTTCACCCGCGCGCTGAGCTACCGGTTCCTGTGGAACTCGCTGACAGGCGAGTGAGCAAGTTCATAGCTTCTGAGTGGAGCCTGAGAGTAAGTTTGGAAACATGACGAACGATATGCACGAACCCCAGCGCTTTCACGCCGAGTACAAGGTCATCGGCGGGAAACTCGTCGTCGCTGATGTGGAGACCGACGGGACGTCCATCACCGAGGTCAAGATCTCCGGTGACTTTTTCCTCGAACCCGAAGAAGCCTACTTCGATCTGGCGCCCGCGCTCGTCGGCGCCAGTGTCACCGCGGACAACGCGAATCTGCGGCAGCGACTCGACGCAGCACTGGCCGGGTACGGCTCGGAACTGGCGATGCACGGATTCTCCACCTCGGACGTTGCCACAGTCGTGCGACGTGCGCTGGGGTCGGCGGCGAACTTCACCGATTTCGATTGGCAGGTCATCCGCGGTGAGGTTCTGCCCACACAGGTCAATGTCGCCCTCGACCAGGTGCTGCTGGAAGAGGTCGCAGCAGGACGTCGGAAACCGACCCTGCGGTTCTGGGAATGGGACGACACCGCCACGGTTATCGGATCCTTCCAGTCCTACGTCAACGAACTCCGCCCGGAAGGCGTCGAGAAGTACGGTGTGCAGGTCGTGCGCCGCATCTCCGGCGGGGGCGCGATGTTCATGGAAGGCGGCAACTGCATCACCTACTCGATGTTCGTTCCGCCCGCGTTGGTCGCCGGTCTCGACTATGAGGAGTCCTACGTCTTCCTCGACCAATGGGTGCTGGCAGCGCTGAAGAGCCTCGGCGTCGAGGCGTTCTACAAACCGATCAACGACATTTCGTCGACCGGCGGGAAGATCGGCGGTGCGGCGCAGAAGAGAATGCGCGACGGAACCCTGCTCCACCACGCGACGATGAGCTACGACATCGACGCCGACAAAATGGTCGAAGTCCTGCGCATCGGTGAGGCGAAGATCTCTGACAAGGGCGTCTCCAGCGCCAAGAAGCGCGTCGACCCCCTGCGCAGCCAGACCGGTGAGGCCCGAAAAGACATCATCGACGTCATGGCCGACACGTTCGCCGACCGCTACGGCGCGACCTTCGATACCTTCACCGAGGACGAGTTGGAGAAGGCACGGGCACTGGTGGCCGAGAAGTTCGGAACAGATAAGTGGACGCACCGAGTGCCGTGAGCATGCCTGAAAACGATCAAGGTCCGTGGTGGGAGGCCCAAGCGCTGGCTCTGTCGGCCGAGGCGGAACGCCGTGAGAGACGGCGGGGAACCGCACTCATCATCGGCTCAGTCGTGCTCATGGCAGTCTCACTGCTGTGTATGTTCATCGGCTCTCTCGGCCTGATCGGGCTGGTGTGCCTGGTCTTCTTCGGTGCTTGTCTCTTGGCCGGCATCCTGATGCGTGGGGACCCCAATTCCCGGACCACGTTTGTGCTGTCACTGTGGGCGGCGCTGCTGATGGGGCTCGGGATGGGACTGCTGTTCATCTTCACACTCGTGTCAGCGTTGACTCACGGGGCGAGCGGTAACCAGATCGTGGTGCTCGTCGTCGCCGCAATCGGCTTCTTGTTCTTCGGAGTCGGCTGCGTCGCGGCAATGGTGAAAGCCAGCCGAACTGGACGACAGGCAC
>JAKDSA010000046.1 GCA_030457025.1 Brevibacterium sp.
CAGATTGTCACGGGAGAACATCAAGCAGTTCAAAGCCTTTGCTGACAAAGACGGCGTCTATACAAAGACCGTCGATCCAAAAATGACCGAGGTCGCGACAGCGTTTCGCGAACTCGCCAAGGCTGAGGTCGCCGAGATCGAGAAAGTCATGACTCAACACGGTTTCAATCCCGGTCGGCAAGTCGAGAATTCAGCAATACTCTTCGAGATTGCCCAACGTTTGAACGGGTGGGATGGCGACGCGACCGACTACAGAAAACCCGTTCTTGATGCTTGGCGCAAAACTTCGGGCTTCGCTCATGCGTTGGCGTGGCAATACGAGATCGCATTCGATCTACCACCCGATGATTTCTATGATGATGTGGTTGCTGCACCAGAAATTCTTATGGCGATAGCCATCGATCTCTTCGACAAAAGACGGACAGCTTGATGCCTTAGTCCGAATAGTCGCAGTCCCTGATCGCTGTAGGTGACACCGACTTACCATTGCAGCCTACGTTCGAATTCGGCACTCAGACTGCAAATAGCAGCACTGTTCGTCCCACATCCCATGGCTTTTGAGAATCCAATCGGTGTTGCCTGCTCGATCGATAGGCTCGACGGGGAAATTGACGATTCTGCACACCTAGCGTCGGAGGTGTCGCCATGCGCCTACGCACGGCGACACCCTCCAACGCCATATTGTTAGTCGGCCGCAGCGCGGGCGATCTCGGCGTCCTGTTCAGGTGTTCCGCCTGAGACTCCAGCTGCCCCGATGATTCGTTCGCTCGTGTCGAAGAGCGGAATCCCACCACCCATGAGGAGCAGTCCGCCGTTAGTGTGATCGAAGTGAGCGACTGGCTCACCGAGCTGGAGCGGAGCATTCAACGCTTCGCTCGGTGACTCGAACATGACGGAAGTGCGGGCCTTTGCCAGCGCGAGATCATTCGATGCCAACCAGGCTCCATCCATGCGTTCGAAGGCGACAAGATTCGCTCCGGCATCGAGGACGGCGAAGACGGCGTTGAGTCCGAGATCTCGGGCCTTCTCCTGCCCGGCGTCGATGATCTGGGCGGCCCAGTCAAGAGTGATCGTGGGGTGTGACATGTGGTTGAGTCCCTTCTTTTAGTTCTCTCTCAGGCCTTCTGTGTCCACTCGGTTTCCTGCCACTGCTTGGCAGCCTCGATGGTCTCCAGCGGACGCATGGTCCGGTAGTCCGGGTTATCGGAGACGATGGTCTCGACCATCGCATCGACCATCTCCTGCGGATCAGCTTGGTCAGCCAGCGAAGGCCCGAAGTCAGGCATGGGCACAAGCGCGGTCTCGGCGTCGTGCCACTGAACGTAGCTCTCAGCGCCGGTGTCGTTAAACCCGGTTCCGAAGACTCCGGGATTGATGGTGGCGACCTTGATGCCGAACTGCTCCAGCTCAGCCTTCATAGAGCCAGCGACGGCCTCGATCGCGTGTTTGGTCGCACAGTAAGCGCCGAGGAACGGGACAACGAGGATCCCTCCCATCGACGACGTCCACACGATTCGCCCACTCTGCCGGGCGATCATCTTCGGCGCGATCGCCTGGACGAGTTCGAGGTGTCCAAAGAGATTGATGTCGAACGATTCCCGCACGCGCTGCAGCGGGATATCGACCATTGCCCCACCTTCCATCACGCCGGCATTGAGAACGAGGACGTCGACGTCGAAAGAGCCAGCATGGGTGATATCGATTTCATCGAGCAGGTTGAGCTTGATGACTTCGAGGTCAACACCAGCGTCTTTGGCATCAGCTCTCAGGCTACGTACTTGCGGCCACGTCTCCGCCGCGGCGATGACGTCATTACCCCGGCGGGCAAGTTCAAGAGCCGCGCCCTGTCCGAAGCCACTGCTGGCACCGGTGATGAGAACTTTCTGGGACATACTTACTCCTCAATGTAACTATCTGGATACTTACAGATACGATGCTTCCACGCCACGCCCACGTCGTCAATAACTAGATGGTTACCTTTAGAATGAAGACATGCCACCTGATGCCACAGATACCAAGCGACGGATTCTCGCTGCAGCGCGTGCCGAATTTGCCCAGTACGGGTTGGCTGGCGCGCGAGTAGACCGGATCGCCGAGACAGGGCAAGCCAACAAGCGGTCGATCTATGTGCACTTCGGATCGAAGAACGATCTGTTTGATCGAGTCGTGACATCAGCGTTGACCGATATGGCGGAGTCGGTGCCGTTCACCGCTGAGGACTTGCCTGCCTATGCGGGGGCGCTGTTCGACTATCTCATTGCACGACCTGAGGTTTTGCGACTGACCACTTGGGCTGGACTTGAGCGAGCTGAGGCGTCACCGAATGAGGTTCAAGCTTATGAGCCGAAAGTGACAGTGCTGACTGAGATCGTCGGCGAGATGGCAGTCGATGTGCTCGCCCTGTTGCTTGGTCAAGTCACTGCATGGCAATCCGCGTCCGCTGCCCTGCGGGCACATGCGCCAGACGATCCGTGGTCAGCATCCCGCCTTCAGCATCACCGGGCCCTGCTGATCACTTCCGTCGAAGCCCTCGTTGACGCCGCGAAGTGCAACACAGCACTACCCTCTTCTGAACCTGAGGGCAGATCGAAGGTGTTTCGCAACTAAGAGTCTTAAAGCGCATGGGTTATGAGGCGCTTCGGTTACGAGACACCTGAGAGACTCGGAACGGATCGGCACCCAGACGCCGCGGCATGTGCGGAGCACTTTCGTGCACTGCGGATGAATGAACTCGCGCTACGCACGGTCGTAGTCGCCGAGTGCGATCGGTCTTGCGACATATTGCGCCGTCACGATGTAGTCGAGGGCCGACTCGAGAGTAACGTCGCCGGCACCGTGCGCGGCCGCATTACGCAAGGATGCCAACTCGCGGACCGCACCTTTGATGTTCGGCGGAAGGTCGCTTTGTTGGAGCGCCGGTATCTGGCGATCCGTGCCAAGGAACTCGAGCGCGTGAGAGATACCTGCCGACCTCGCGTTCAACGTCGAGGAACGCATTGAGCACCCCAGCGCCGGGTTCGATATGCGCCAACTCGACGGACTTGTCCGACGGAGGCCGGTGGTCGCCACCAGGAGCAGCATGGGGTAGACCACTCACCTCCTCCGCGACCTTCCGCACATCACTCGCCGACCATGCCGCTTCGACGCCGAAGCCCTTTACGCTGGTCGCCAAGGGAATTCGGTCGCGCATGGCCGCCATCAGCTAGACCACTTCTTTGCGGAAGATGATGACGATCGTGAAGACAATGACCGGTCATGCGAGAGACCCTGCAAAAGACGTCCCGAAGTCGAGCCATTCTGAGGTCGACGCTGATGCTAGGCCGTCATTGACAGGAGTCGTTACGGCGGCTGTTGTTACCATAGTCTAAGCATAGGGGAGACTGCACAGCCGTCCTTGTGAAAGCCGAGAGAGGCCTATGGCGAGTTCAATGATTGTCGCGAAGAACGCGTTGATTGCACAGCCGTGTCTGGCATGAAGCCGCCGATCTATGACGATTGCGAGCGGACCGACCTCGCCCCTCAACGCAACGCCGAAACCTCGTTCGCGTTCTTCAATCGGGCAGGCGGCTCGCTGTGGCGGCACAGCCGAGCGCTTCATCAGGAGTGGGCTGACCGGCTCCGCGAGCGCGAGTACGCCGATGTGAGGGCGGCGCTAAGGTCGGACGACGCGCAGGCTCGAAGTGCCTTTTTGGAGTTGTACCTTCACGAGTGCTTGGTCCGCGGCGGCCACGAGGTCGTTATCCACCCCGAGCTTAAACACACGCCTCGTAGGCCCGATTTCCTCGCGAGCCGGGATGCCACGCGAGTCTTCATCGAGGCGATCGCACCTGGGACGTCGCTTGCCGATCGCGCCGCAGCCAATCGAATGGGTGCCCTACTTTCCACGCTCGACCAGGTAGGCGACGACAACTTCGTCCTCATGACGACCTCGATTATAGAAGCCAGTAACAGCGCACCCGCCGCGAAGCTCCGCGACCGGATTAGGAAATGGCTCACACAGCTCGATCCCAATTCGGTTGACACCGAAGACCTGTCTTCAGAGACGTTTGAGCAGGAGGGATGGAGCGTCACAGTTAAGGCAATGCCCATCAAGCGCAACAGCCGAAGTAACGCCAGGCGCTCCATCGGCGTCTACGCACACACTGCCGCCCACTTCGTTGACGACGGGGCAAAGCTTGTCGCCGCCCTCGAGTCCAAGGCGAAGAGGTACGGCCAACTCGACGCGGCGTTCGTCGTGGCCGTCGGGACAGCTTCATTCGCTGAGGTCGATGAATATGCCTTAAATGCGCTTTATGGCTCTGTGTCTTGGACACTCGACGGGCTCAACCCGGGCGAGGAGATCACGGCGCGCGGAGTGCGTAATCGTGACGGCTACTTCGGGTCACCGGGAGCTTGGAAAAATCGTCAAGTGTCGGCGGTCTTGATCGTCGACCAGCTTTCACTCCACGACCCGACACGCGCTCGGGTATCGCTATGGGCCCACCCCGACCCGCTGCACCCTCTGCCAAACGAGCCAATGTTTCCCGGAGTGATTCACGAATGGAACGGTAGATGCACCGACAAGCGCGAAGCTCTCGATGCTCGCAGACTCCTCGGGCTCACAGACGACTGGCCGCAAGGACGCCGCTGGCAAGCCGATTAACCACTGTTGTCTTTCAACCCTAGGGATACGAGACGTCTCGCTGCCCTGCCGATTCCTTCTTCCGCAATCCGTCAACTTCTGCGGATTCTTGGTTCCGGCGATCACTCGTCAAATTCTTATAACTATGTCTTGTAACCTTGCGGGAGAATCGGTGTACTGACCGTTAGTTATGAGACACATAGGAGCACCCATGGCGAAGCTCATCGGATACGCGCGTGTATCAACCCGCGACCAATCTACCGACCGACAGCAAACCGACCTCCTCGCCGCCGGCGTCCGCCGCGATGACCTCTACATCGACCACGGCGTCTCGGGCGCACGCGCTTCACGACCCGAGTTCGATCGGGCCCTCGACGCGCTCATTGACGGTGACACTCTCGTCATCACCACGCTCGACCGCTTAGGCCGCTCGACACAGAATATGCTGGCCTTCGCCGAAGAGCTCCGAGCCCGTGGTGCCGGTTTGCGAGTGCTCAACCTCGGCGGCGGAGACGTGGACACTGCGACGCCGATGGGGTCGATGCTGTTTACGATCATGGCCGCTTTGGCGCAAATGGAACACGAGATAAAACGAGAACGAGTCACCGACTCCATCAAGAAGCGCCGTGACGCCGGCCTTGATCTGGGCGGCCGACCCCGCCGTATCACCGATAGCCAGATCCGCAACGCCATCCGTCTCGTCGAAAGTGGTGAACCGGCCGCGCAGGTGGCGCGGGACCTTGGAATGTCCAGAGCAACTTTCTACCGACGGGCACGCTCGCTCGTCGAATAGCAGGAAGACCCATTGTTCCCGGGCGCCGCCATCGAACGGTCACAGAACACCGCCATTTATCGTTGAAGCTCACAAGCATTCTTCCGGCCGAGATGTGGAATGTCAAAGGGGTATACCCGCTAGACATGCTGAGGGGCGCAAGATCGTGACGGCAGCTTCGCCTACGGGCCCAGAGGAGGGGGCCCTATAGCCCCGGACGGGGCCTGGTCGCTGGCCCTGGTATGGCTTGGTTTCCCTGTCATGAATGATCCGGGGGTGTTGCCGCCAGGAGTCCAGGACCCGCGTTGACTGCTGATAGGGGCTCGGCCCAGCTTTGTCTGAGGTCTCGTCGTAACGTGGGTGCCAGCATCGGGTGTCATGACATGCCTGCGACCACCGAACTGATGGTCGAGGAGGACTGTCATGAATACCCAATACGCCGTGTGGTTTGGCCTTGACGTCGGCAAAACCAGCCATCACGGGTGCGGACTGGATCCGGCAGGTGAGCGGGTCTTCGACCACGAGCTCCCGCAAGACGAAGCATCACTTCGGGACGTGATTACGAGTCTGCAGGACGAGCAGGGTCGAGTGCTCGTCATCGTCGATCAACCGAACACGATTGGGGAGCTTCCCGTTGCGGTTGCCCGGGATTGTGGTGCCGATATCGCCTATCTTCCGGGGCTGGCGATGCGCAAGGCTGCTGACTTGTATCCGGGGCAGGCGAAGACGGATGCCCGCGATGCATTCATCATCGCCGACACTGCGCGTACGATGCCGCACACGCTGCGGTCAGTCGATCGTGAGTCCGATGTCCTGGCCAATCTCAAAGTGTTGGCCGGCACGGATGAAGGCCTCGCACATGACATCACCAGGGCGATTAACCGGCTGAGGTCCCTGCTGCTGCAGATCCACCCTGCGTTGGAGCGCGCCTTTAAGAGAACCGTGCTGACCAGGAGCATCGTGTTGGACCTATTGATTCGGTATCGGGGTCCAGCAGGTCTGCGCGCGGCGGGGAAATCCGGGGTGAAGCGGTGGGCGCGCAACCATACCCGCAAGGACCCGTCGGCTCTGATCGATGCGATCTTCGACGCGTTGGCTGAGCAGACGCTGACCGTGCCCGGCAGTCAGGCCTCGGAGTCGGTGGTGCCGCGACATGCCGCCAGGATCAAGGCGTTGAAGGCTGAACGGGCTGAAATCGAGGCCGAGGCGGAGGAGTGAGCGGATTCGCTCCCTCTTCTTCAGGTCTTAACGTCTATGCCGGGAGTCGGCGTTAAGACCGCGTCCCAGATCCTCCTGGCAGCCGGTGATTTCTCTGCGTTCAAGACTGCCGGGCATTTGGCGGCGTATGCCGGGGTCGCGCCGGTGACGCGGCGGTCGGGGACTTCGATTCGGGGCGAGTTCCCATCAAGGGCGGGTAACAAACGGTTGACAAACGCACTGTTCCACTCAGCGTGGGTGGCGTCGTGTCATGATCCGTTATCGAAGGCGTATTACGAGCGGAAACGGGCTGAGGGGAAGCGGCATGATGCTGCGGTGATGTGCCTGGCTCGTCGCCGGCTGAATGTAATGTTCGCTATGGTCAAGGCCGGGTCCTTCTATGAAGCGAAGACCCCAGTTGCTGCTTGACAATGAATGTAACGGGTGGGCGAGACCGAGCTGCCGCAGCACCTTCGTTTCCGGCGCCTCGATCGGAGGGTGGTCTGCTTCTGAACAATTATCGGATCACGCCAACTGGCCGCGGACCCGTGAATCTGGGAAGATACTGGCATGTCGATGAATGCGAGACGCACACGCACCCTCAGGGGTGTTGGTGCCGCCGTCTTCGCATCGTTTACCGCTCTGGCATCCCACATCATCGCCGGCGGGTCGGCACCAAACGTTTTCGGCATGACGGTCGTCATTGCCTTGTCCGTATTCGTGTGCGTGCTCCTAGCTCGATCGTCCCTCTCATTGTGGAGACTTTCAGCGTCGGTCATAGCCAGCCAGGCAATGTTTCACTGGATGTTCTCAGTCCTCGGCCACGGACCAAATATGCGCCAAGAACCGTCGTCGATCGCAGCCGATTCGCTGGCTTCAGGCCACCATATGATGCACTCCATGCCTGATTCCGCGATGATGCCATCCGGCCACGCGGGCATGGACCACTCGCTGACATCACCGACGATGCTGGCCTCACACCTACTGGCAGCCATGCTCACGATCGCCGTGATCTACCGATTCGAAACAATCCTGGCAAACATCAACCAACTCATCAGTCTCATCTGGTCACTGATCGTCGCCATAGTATCGATCCCTGTCGTTTTCACCGGTATCGCTCGGGTAGACCGGGCGTGCGCACAGCCCCGTGTGGTTGGTTCTCAAAACGTCGACCGTTCACCTGTCCTCAGGCGTGGTCCGCCCGTGTTCGCGCTCTGAACCCACTACTTTCACTTCTTCCCGCTGATTTTGCGGGCGATTCTTCCTCACCGTTATCCCGGTGCTCTTGCAGCCACCAAACTCGATTGTTGGTGTCCAAGAGTCTCGGTTGACGGGGCGCGTCCTGGTATATGTGAGTTGTATAGACGTGGGTTCGGAGCTTTCTCACGATCAGATCGTTTCTGTCTTGGAAGGTCCTCCCGTGATTCGTCCTACTCGTACCATTTTCACGACGACCGTGATTGGTTGCTTGCTCATTGCCGTTTTCGCTGCCATGGCGATCCACTGGGTCCCATCAGGGCCAGCTGCCGCTCACGACCAGCTCATCAGCAGCACCCCAACCGCTAGTGAAGAACTCGATGCCTCACCCGATGAGGTGACGCTCGAGTACTCCGCTGAAGTGATGACCATGGGTGCTGAGTTGCGCCTGACCGATTCGGCCGGGAAGCAGTACTCGGTCGATGAAGCGAAGTTCGAGGGAACTCGTGTTGTCGCTGGTATCAGTGAGGACCTGCCCGACGCAGCCTATTCGCTGGCCTGGCGGGTGGTGTCGTCGGATGGTCACCCCATCAGTGGTGTCGTGCCATTCACCGTCGGCGACGCCCCAAAGGCCTCCGCGGAAGACACCTCGGCTGAGTCTTCGGCCCCGAGTCAAAGCGCTCAACCTGCCTCCGAGGGTGCAGACAACGCGCCGAGCTTCCCCTCCTGGGTGCGGCTCGTTCTCGTGGCGGTCATCGGCATGGGGTTGGCCTTCGGGATCTTCGCTTTCGTCACTCGCACCAGGAAACAGCGACATAACGACTGATCAGCCGTTTTCAGCAACGCTCGACTGACCGTTGCGTGACCACTTCTTTTACTCTTTGAAAGGCACTACCGTGCGTAAACACACCCTGATTTCTACCGCTATCGTCTCAACGTCTCTCCTTCTCCTCTCCGCTTGCGGTGGCGGTGCCGAGGCTGAATCGACGGAGACGTCTGCTCCTGTCGCTGACTCTGTCGAGGTTACCGATGCGTGGGTCAAAGCCGCCGACGATGGCATGTCCGCGGCTTTCGGCAGCATCGAGAACACCGGATCGACGGATGCGACGGTTGTCTCGGCCGAATCCCAGGCCTCGACCGCGCTTGAACTCCACGAAACCGTGGAGAACGAATCCGGCGAGATGGTGATGCGGGAAAAGGAGAACGGATTCACCATCACTGCCGGCCAATCATTGGCACTGGAACCTGGTGGGAACCACATCATGCTCATGGACCTCACCGACCCGATTAAAGCAGGTGACGAGGTGGAGTTCACCCTGACGTTCTCCGATGATTCGACACTCGAGTTCAGTGCGCCCGTGAAGGACTATGAGGGCGCGAACGAGAACTACGAATCGGGTGATGACGAGGCCGGTGAGCACGAGGGACACGATATGGAAGACATGGACCACAGTGGTGGGAGCAAATGACTCCTGCTGAACCGGGTGCGGGTTGGTCTAGGCGACGCCTCCTCATCGGGGGAGGCGTTGCCGGGGCCGGCGGTCTGGCCGCCCTCGGCGCCGACTACGCCAGCAGGCGGGCACGAGCAAGCGGAACAGACGAATCACCATCACTTAACGGTGAGGTCCGCATCCCCTTCTACGGAGCCCACCAGTCCGGCATCACCGTAGAACCTCAAGCCCATGCTACGTATGTGGCACTGAACTTGAAGAAGGGCGTGGCCAAGAAGGATCTGGCGCGGATGCTCAAGACCATCACCGACGACGCTGCGCGCCTGACTCAAGGGGTTCCAGCGTTAGCCGATTCGGAACCGGAACTGGGAACCGTGCCGGCCCGGATGACGGTCACCTTCGGATTCGGCCCGAATCTCGTCGCCCGAGTCGCTGGGGATGCGGCCCTGCCGGAATGGTTGGGCTCGTTACCGGAATTCGGGATCGACCAGCTTGAGGACCGGTGGTGTGACGGTGATTTGTTACTCCAGTTCAACGCTGATGACCCTTTCACCATTGCCCATGCTGTGCGGATGCTTCTCAAGGACACCCGCTCCAGTGCGGACGTGCGTTGGGTGCAACGAGGGTTTCGCCGCGCCCAGGGTTCGGAGAAGTCGGGGACGACGATGCGTAACCTCTTCGGGCAGGTCGATGGAACGGTCAACCCGCAACCTGATGACACTGATTTCAAGGAACTTGTGTGGAATCGGGATGGGTGGATGACTGGTGGGACCAGCATGGTTATTCGACGGATCGCGATGAATCTGGACAAATGGGATCGCTTGGACCGGCCTGGACGGGAGCAGTCAGTAGGGCGCAATCTCGCGAATGGTGCCCCGCTGACGGGAGTCAACGAGCATGACGAACCTGACTTCACAGCTCTGACCCCGGTTGGTTTCCCGGTGATTCCCGAGTTCTCCCATATGGCCAGGGCGAGAACCCCGGATCGGTCCCAACGGATCCATCGTCGCGCCTACAACTACGACGACGCTCCGGAGCCCGGGAAGATCTCGAACTCGGGGCTTCTGTTCGTCTCCTACCAGGCCGATGCCACTGCACAGTTCGTTCCGATCCAGCAACGCCTCGACGAACTCGACCTTCTCAACGAATGGACGACCCCGATCGGATCCGCCGTCTTCGCCATTCCACCCGGGTGTGACGAGAACGGATTCATCGGCGACACCCTCTTCGACTGACTGATTTTCAAAGGACTATTACATGACTATCTTGACCACAGAACCAGCTGAATCTCCATCGTCTCCACCGACCTCACCGCCACCTCACCGGGGGTGGTTCGGGCAGTTCCTCAGACGACTGCACTTCTACGCCGGTATCTTCGTTGGACCGTTCATTCTCATCGCTGCGATCAGTGGCGCCCTGTACGCGGTCAGCCCCCAGATCGAGAAGGCCGTTTACGCACACGAACTCTACGCCCCGAAGGCCGACACGTATCTTCCGTTGGCCGAGCAGATTGACGCAGCCAATGCATTCATCGGCGGTGGCGCGACACTGTCCGCAGTGAGACCGGCCCCGAAAGAAGGCGACACGACGCGGGTGATGTATGCCGATGACTCCCTTGGAGAAAGCGAGAGCCGAGCGATCTTCATCGACCCGGCAACCGCGGAAGTCCGAGGAGATCTCACTGTCTACGGCACCAGTGGAGCCTTGCCACTGCGAACGTGGCTTGATCAGCTCCATCGCAGTCTCCACCTCGGCGATGTGGGTCGTCTCTACAGTGAGCTCGCCGCTTCCTGGTTGGGCATCATCGCCGTGGCCGGTCTCGGACTATGGGTGATGCGGGCAGTGAAAACGCGAAAGGCGAAGGAGATGCTCCACCCGAGCTTCAAACGCAAGGGCCTACGCCGCACGTTCTCCTGGCATGCCTCTGTCGGTGTGTGGGCTGCGATCGGGATGCTGTTCCTGTCTGCGACCGGTATCACCTGGTCCCAATACGGCGGTGAGAGCGTCAATAAGATCCAGACAGCCATCGACTGGACGACCCCGGCCGTGAGCACATCACTCGACGGTTCCGCACCTGCTGGTGGTGAACATGCCCACCATCATGGTGGGGGAGCACCAGCGGAACCAGTTGGGGATGGGCCGAATCCGGCAACGTTCGATTCTGTGCTCTCGGTCGCGCAGGATGTCAATGTCAACACCGGGCTCGTGGAGATCAAGCCACCCGAGGATGAGAACTCGGCGTGGGTCGTTAGTGAGATTCAGCGCAGCTTCCCCACCGAGGTTGACTCGGTCGCGGTCAACGGTACCACCATGGAGGTTGTCGATCGCACCGACTTCAAGGACTTCAACATCGGGGCGAAACTCACCCGGTGGGGAATCGACACGCACATGGGCAACATGTTCGGGCTGCCCAACCAGCTTGTTCTCTTTGCCCTGGCTTCAGGGATCGCGTGCATGGTGGTGTGGGGTTATGTGATGTGGTGGCAGCGCCGGCCCAAACACGACACCAACCGCAAGTTCGGGGTGACCCCGGCTCGTGGCGTGCTGCGACGGTCACCCTGGTGGGGAATCGTCTCGGTGGTAGCGGTTGCTGGGTTCGTGGCGTGGTTCCTGCCCGTGCTCGGCGTCAGCTTGATCGGCTTCATCCTTGTAGACCTGATCCTAGGGTGGCGCGCGCGAAGCAAAAAATAGGAAGCTGGTATTCGCCAGGGCGATAGCGTTGCTGTCGCCCTGGCGAAGATCAGAGTCAAACAACTGTTTACTGTTTCACACTCGAATGCACAACAGCGAAATCGAACAGAGGGTGAAACGGGAGAGTTAATCTCTGCGCGCGGTGGTTCATGGTCGCGAATGAGCGCTGCCAATAGACCGCCGCTCATCGAAGCATCTTGCAGGCAATAAGAGTACGATTCGTTGTCGGTCAAGATCGATCGATTTTGACCCACACACAAGGTTGAGGGTGATTTAAAGGCTGGAGCGCCAGTGTTTCTGGTTCCAGAAACAAAGAAATGCGGAACATGGTGGAATTCGATCCACAGCAGTGCCCTACTGAGCGCCACAACCCCAGCGACGATCCCTGTTCCCAACACAGCTGCAAGAGCGCCGACGAGGATCTGACCAAGATATCCGCGCGTTTCTGCCATGGGACTGGTTAAAGCATCGATCGATCGGGGTATGGCCAACGTGTTCACGAAATTTATCGGCAAGTGGCATAGTGACTGACCACTTCACGCACGCCGATCCGCGCCGGCACCGAAGCTCCGGAAAAGCAAAGCTCCTGCGCAGCGGCCCCGATGCTTCCGTTTTTCACCACGGCAAGATAGGCCTCAAGATCGATCCTCGTGGCCGGCACCAGATCCATGTCACCATCGTCAGTCAATCGAGCGCACATAACGTGAGTTCGGCATCAGCGGCCAGGGCGAGCCGGTACTCATCGTCGCTGATGAGCAGGACCACCGCACCGGCGGCGACTGCGCGGATCTCCTCGGCGATGGAAGTAAGGTGGCGACGGTCGACGCCGGAGCTGGGTTCGCCGAAGACGACAATGCGGCGGCCAGCAACACAGGCGGCGACGACCAGGCGCTGTTGTTGACCCCCGGAGAGCGCGAGCGGGTGGCGTTGGGAGAGGTCGGTGAGGCCGAGAGCACTGAGTACTTCGCGAAGATCAGGGGCGTTGGTTGCGCCAGTGTCCGCGAGTTCGATCTCAGCCATCACACTTTCAGTGAATAACTGTCGTTGAACGTCCTGCATGACGATCGCGCTCTGCCGTAGTCTTCTTTTCCGACTCAGTGATCGATCGCCCATTGACACAGTGCCTCCGCAGGCCTGCAGGCCTGCGATAATTCGGGCCAGTGTCGATTTTCCGGCACCTTTGACGCCTCGGATCGCACTCACCCTCCCAGCAGGGAAGGTAACACGGTCGATATCGAGCACCGTTCGACCACCGAGACGGCAGCGAATACTTTGAAGAACGAGAGACCAATCGACGTAGTCGGGCTCGTCGACGCGGGATGCTACGCCTCTTGGCTTGACGCTTGGCCCCTGTGCGGACACCCGTGGGAGACTGACGGTGCTGACCGACCCGTGCAGTCCCTCTCGAGCGAGGTCGTCATCGGCGTTTGGGTAAACTGACTCCGGTTGAATACGCGCTTGTTCACCACAAGGCTGTCGCTCTGGCGGCGTAAACCCCGGAGTCAACTAAACCGTCAGCAATTCCATGTCGCGTTCGTCGCCGACGTGTTCAACCACGAGATCGTCGGCTGGCAGGTATCGCGGTCGCTACAAACCGAGTTGGCCCTCGACGCTTTGCAGATGGGAATCTATCAGCGCAAACGTGCAGGTGGCGACCTGTTCGGGCTGGTGCACCATTGGGACCGCCCAGTATCGCGCAATCCGATATGGCGAGGCCCTAGCTGGGCAAGACGCCGTCGCTTCTGTCGGGTCTAAAGTCGATTCATACGATAATGCCCTCACCGAAACGCTGAACACACTCTATAAGGCCGAACTCATCCGGAACAAGGGTGCCTGGAAAGGCATTGATGATGTCGAGCTCGCCGCGGCGGAGCGGGTGCACTGGTTCAACACGTACCGGCCTCACCGGAGCACTTGGTGTAGCGACTCCCTCTGCGTTCCGATCAGACTTTTTCAGTGCGCTGCCGCGGGCTGCGTAGCTCGTGCACGAGCCGATGATTAGAGAACTCTCCATCAAACCCGGTGCTTGAGAGCCTAAAGTTTCGTCAATCGTTCAACCGCCAACCTGAGGTCAGTCATTGGACGGGGCCTTTGCGCGAAACGGTTGTTCGGGACCGAGCGCGCTGTTGCTGCATATATCGGTCAAAGGTGTCCCTCCATTGCGGACAGAGGCTGTAACCAGAATGGAGTACTTCCTCCACCGCGAGTTCGGTGGGGAACCCGAACGTGTCATACAAGGTGAAGATATCCTTCCCAGTCATCCCCGTTGGGCCTCGTCGGTGGAGTTCTTCCAAGCCCTTGCGAAGCGTGCGCAGGAACACGCGTTCTTCCTTCTCCAAAACCGTCATGATCGTCTTGTGCTGCGTGTCTAGTTCCGGATAGTTGTCATTGTAGAGGACGGTGATTACCGAAACTGTGGTGGGCAGAAAGAGCTTTTGAATTCCGATTGCCTGCCCATACCGGATCGCCCGACGTACCAGTCGGCGCAGCACATACCCGCGTTCTTTGTTCGCCGGCCGCACCCCGGCCACGATCATGAACACTGCTGCACGCAGGTGGTCGGCAATCACACGCATGCCAACTGTCGCGTCCCGGTATGAGCGGCCGCTGAGCTTCTCCAAGTGTTCGATGATAGGGCGAAGGGCACTGATTTGGAATATGTCCGGGTCGTCGTTCGCAGCCGCAGTGATCCTTTCCAAGCCGCCACCAAAGTCGACATTGCGGTGAGTCAGCTGGGTGAAGGTGCCGTCGGGTTGGCGTTGATATTGCATAAACACCTGGTTCCCGATCTCCATGAATCGACCACTTTCGCTAGCCGGATGTGGCAGACCATGGGTCGGGTCGTGGTGCTCAGGGCCGAAGTCGAAGAATACTTCACTGTCGGGCCCACAAGGGTCCCCAACCGGAGTGCCAGCCAGCCCCTTACCTCGGCTCCACCAGTTTTCCTCGTCGCCATAGAAGAAGATGCGTTCCCCGGGACTGATGCCACGGGCGTCCCCGTCGGATTGGGTCCCGATCACCGCGACCTGGGCTTCAATTCCGGCGTCGGCGAACACTTGCTTCCAGATCTGCGCCGCTTCCTCGTCACGTGGGACACGTGCCGAAACATCGCCGCCGAACACGGTGACATACAAACGGTGGGGATCCAACCCGACAATGCGGGTCAAGAAATCGAAGAACCAGCGGATCTGCTGCTCTTTGAAGTAGTCACCGAGGCTCCAATTCCCTAGCATTTCGAAGAACGAAGTGTGTCGATTGTCGCCGACTTCAACCATGTCCTGTGCCCGTACTGCTGGTTGGCAGTTCGCCAGCCGCAGACCCGAAGGGTGCGGCTCACCCAGTAGGTATGGCATTAACGGTTGCATGCCGCTGCCGGTAAACAAGGTGGTGCCATCTTCTTCCGCCACGAGGCCACTGCGTGGAATGACGGTATGACCGCGTCCCTGGTAGTAGTCAAGGAAAGCAGTGCGGATATGCTGTGCGCGCAAAGGCATAGGTGATCGCTTCCTGAAGTAGGTGAATAGGCAATTGCTCGGACCGAAAGGTTCTGCCCGCCGTGCGATCAAGTTCGGGACCGCCACTACCGGGACAGATCCGGCCCGACGAGTGGCGAGGACTATCGACGGCCTCCTGGCTACAAAGGTCTTCAACGGCGGTGGAGAGTACCAGCTCGTCAGAGCCAGAATCTACCTTCACCCGCGCGGGTGGGCGTAAACGAGCTCGGTGAACCGTTGCACGTAGTTCTGGAGGAACTCCACAGTCGTCTCAGCAGCGATAGCCCCGTCCTCATCAAACAAGCTCGGCGACTGGCCGAGAAACACTTCCGGTTGGCCAGGGGTAGGCATGTCGAAGTAGGACAGGGCCAGGCGGAGGTTCTTCTGCGAACTGTAGCCGCCCATGCGGCCCACGGAATGGCTGATGATCCCGGCCGGGAGGTTCTTCCACGCGACGTCACTGTTGGGCTTAGAGCCGATGTCGATTGCGTTCTTCAGGCAGGCTGGGATAGTGCGGTTGTTCTCAGCGGTTACGAATAACACGCCGTCGGAGGCTTTAATAGTCTCCCTGAAGTGCGTGTACGCCTCTGGGGTTGGTTTGTCGGAGACGTCGGGGTCGTCATAGTCGAAGTCGTAGAGCGGCAGGTCGCGGATTTCGACGATCTGCACGTTGTAGCCGTCAGGGAAGTACCTGATGACCTGGTGGGCGATCTTGCGAGCGTAGGAACCGCGGCGCAGACTGCCGATGATCACGGAGATGTTCTTGGTCATAAGGGGCCTTTCATAGTTGATGAGGATGGTCGGGCGACAAAAGTCAGAAGTCCCAGTCGGCGTCGCTGGTGTCTTCGCCCTTGCCGATGACGTAGGAGGAACCGGACCCGGAGAAGAAGTCGTGGTTCTCATCAGCACCTGGTGCCAGTGCGGCGAGGATTTCCGGATTGACTTCGGTCTCTCCCGGGCTGAAACGTGCAGGGTAGCCGAGGTTCATCAGTGCCTTGTTCGCGTTGTAGCGTACGAACACTGCCACGTCGTCCATCAGCCCCAGCGGCTCGTACAGTTCACCTGAGTAGGCGAGCTCTAGCTCGTAGAGGTCTTCAAGCAGCTCGTAGGTGAACTCGTGCATCTCGTTCTGCCGTTCAGATGCCTGATTCTCGATGCCTCGCTGATATTTGTAGCCGGAGTAGTAGCCGTGCACGGCCTTATCCCGCAGGATGAGGCGGATCATGTCTGCGGTGTTGGTCAGTGTGGCGTGCACGGAGAAATGCAATGGCAGGTAGAATCCTGCGTAGAGCAGCAGCGAGGACAGCAGAGTAGAGGAGACCTTCCGTTTGAGCGGGTCGTTGCCGTAGTAGTGTTTCAGTACCTTTTTGCACCGCTGCTGAAGCAGGTCGTTGTTTACGGCCCACCGGTAGGCGTCGTCGATCTCCGGAGTGCTCGTCAGGGTGGAGAACACCGAAGAGTAGGACCGGGCGTGCACCGACTGCATGAACGCGATGTTGGTGTAGACGGCCTCTTCGTGTTCGGTGCGAGCATCCTGGATCTGACAGATCTCCCCGACTGTGGCTTGCACCGTGTCAAGCATCGTCAGCCCGGTGAAGACACGCATAGTGAGAGTTCGTTCCTTCTCGGTGAGCCTCTGCCAGGCGGGGATGTCGTTGGACAGTGGCACCTTCTCGGGTAGCCAGAAGTTCGCGGTGAGCCGGTTCCATACCTCGAGGTCTTTCTCGTCGCCGACGCGGTTCCAATTGATCGGTCGCAGCCTGGCCAATGGGTCGTGGCGGTATTTGGGCGGGGTAACCGAGGTCTCGGAGAGCGGGCAGGTGGGGTTAGTGGTCGTCATGCGGGTTCCTTAGGTATGGGCTGGATTGGGTCAGAGTGTGCAGGAGACGCAGTTCTCGATCTCGGTACCTTCGAGTGCTGGTTGGCGCAGTCGGATGTAGTAGAGGGTTTTGATGCCTTTGCGCCACGCGTAGATCTGAGCGCGGTTGATGTCGCGAGTCGTGGCAGTGTCGCGGAAGAACAGGGTGAGCGAGAGCCCCTGGTCGACGTGTCGGGTTGCTGCGGCGTAGGTGTCGATGATCTTCTCGTAGCCGATCTCGTAGGCGTCTTGATAGAAGCCGACGTTGTCATCACTCATGTGCGGGGCCGGGTAGTAGACGCGGCCGAGCTTGCCCTCCTTGCGGATCTCGATCTTCGCCGTGACCGGGTGGATCGAAGCGGTCGCGTTGTTCACATACGAGATCGAACCGGTGGGCGGGACGGCCTGCAGGTAGGCGTTGTAGATTCCGTGCTGTTTCACCGACTCGCGCAGCCGTACCCAGTCCTCGCGGGAAGGGATGGTCACGCCTGCGTCTGCGAATAGTTCGCGCACCCGCTGAGTGGCGGGCAGCCAGTCATGTTGGGTGTATTTGTCGAAGTAGGAGCCGTCGGCGTAGGTCGAGTCCTCGAAGCCGGCGAAGGTCTTACCGCGCTCAATCGCGATTTGATTCGATGCGCGGATCGCGTGATAGGTGATGGTAAGGAAGTAGATGTCAGTGAAGTCAATGCCTTCTTCGCTGCCGTAGTGGATGCGCTGGGAGGCGAGGTAGCCGTGCAGGTTCATCTGGCCCAGTCCGATTGCGTGGCTGGTCTCGTTCCCGTTCGCCACGGACGGGACGGCATCGACGTTAGTCTGGTCGGAGACACTGGTCAGTGCCCGCACCGCGGTTTCCACGGTCGACCCCAGGTTCGAGGAGTTCATGGCCTGAGCGATGTTGAGTGAGCCGAGGTTGCAGGAGATGTCTTGGCCGATTTCCTGGTACCCGATAGCGGAGTCGTAGGTCGAAGGCGTGTTGGTCTGCAGGATCTCGGAGCAGAGGTTGGACATGTTGATGTGACCTGCCAGCGGATTGGCACGGTTGACGGTGTCTTCGAAGAGCACGTAGGGGTATCCGGACTCGAATTGGAGCTCGGCGAGGGTCTTGAAGAACTCTCGGGCGCTGACCGCGTTCTTTCGAATCCGCGGGTTCGCCACGAGCTCGTCATAGTGGTCGCTCACCGACAGGTCTGACAACGGCGTACCGTATTCGCGCTGCACGTCGTAGGGGCTGAAGAGGTGCATGTCCCGGTTATCCTTGGCCAGTTGGAAGGTCACATCAGGGATGACGACTCCCAGGGAGAGGGTCTTGATGCGGATCTTCTCGTCGGCGTTCTCGCGCTTAGTGTCGAGGAAGCGAAGAATGTCGGGGTGGTGGGCGTGCAGGTAGACCGCGCCTGCGCCCTGCCTAGCGCCAAGCTGGTTGGCGTAGGAGAACGAGTCCTCGAGGATCTTCATCACCGGCACCACGCCGGAGGCTTGGTTCTCGATTCGTTTGATCGGAGCAGCGACCTCACGCAGGTTCGACAGCAACAGCGCCACGCCCCCGCCGCGCTTGGACAGTTGCAAGGCGGAGTTTACGCTGCGACCGATGGACTCTAAGTTGTCTTCCACGCGCAGTAGGAAGCAGGAGACCAGTTCGCCGCGCTGGGCTTTCCCCGCGTTGAGGAACGTCGGCGTCGCGGGCTGGAAGCGACCGGAGAGCATCTCGTCGACCAGCCCGGTGGCCAGTTGCTCGTCGCCCTGACCGAGGTAGAGCGCGGTAGCGACCACCCGTTCTTCGAACCCTTCGAGATAGGTGGTGCCGTCGAAGGTTTTCAGAGCATACGAGGTGAAGAATTTGAAGGCTCCCAAGAAAGTGGCGAACTGGTGCCCCACGGAATGGGCGCGCTCGTGCAGTGCGCATAGAAATTCCGGGGTGTAGGCTTCCAGGAATTCGGACTCGTAGTAATCGTGGTCCACTAGCCACTCCAGGCGCTCGGCCGCCGAGGAGAAGACCTTGGTGTTCGGGACCACATGCTGGCGGAGGTACTCGGCGGCGGCCTGACGGTCCTTGTCGAACTGGATCGAGCCGTCGGGGGCGAACAGGTTCAGTTCGGCATTGAGCGCGTGGTAGTCTTTCCGCTCTCCGATGCCGGTGCGCACGGGAACCTCTGAGGCGATGGTGGTCATGCGGTTGTCCTCTCGTTGTTGGCCTGGTCCCAGAAGCGGTCCAGGCCGTTGTTGACGGTTTCGATGTCGCGCTGTGTGCCCAGCAGCTCGAAGCGGTAGAGCTCGGGCACGCGGCACTTGCGCGAGATGATGGGCCCGGCCAGGCAGTAATGCTCGCCGAAGTTCGTGTTCCCCGCGGTGATCACCCCGCGCAGCAGAGCGCGGTTGTCCGGGTCGTTCAGGAAGGCGATCACCTGCTTCGGAACCGCACCCGCCTGTTCCCCGCCGCCGTAAGTCGGCACGACCAAGACGAAGGGGCATGCCACTCGAATCATGCCCTCCAAGCGTGGGCGCAACGGTATGCGTACGGCAGGACGGTCGAGCTTATCGACGAATCGACGGGTGTTCTCCGAGACGCTGGAGAAATACACCAGGTCCGGCGATTCACCCTCGTGCAGCTCTCGGATCGGATAGGTCGTCTGTGGCCGCGGTCCATGCACCACTACAGCCCTCCTAGAACTAGAAACTCTTTTTGCCAAGCCTTCTGCGCGTACCTCAGTTGAGGCTTCTGAGGTTTCCCCGCCGTGCTTTTTGTAATTCGGTACACCAATACTATAGATTCGGCGTACCGAACTTCAAGCGCGACTCGGTGTCCGGCGCCCCAACCGAAAGGATTGATGATGAACGAGAGTGCACAACCGCAGGGCACCTGGATCGAAGCGATCACCGTGTTCGAGGAACTTCGCGCTGGCAACACCGATGGCGCTCTTGAAGTAGTGAGAACGTGCTCAGACGTCGAGCGGATGCTCGGATACCTCTTTCGTCTGACGTCCCTGTTTCTCAGGAGCGCACGCTCGGAGGACATCGACCACTTCATAGAAGCCGCACACCGGGCGGAACCTCCACCTACTCTCAGGTATCGATGAACGGGGCCGCCGGCGCCGGTTGCGATACTGCGCGATTTGAAGTCCGTCATATAAACGCTGAAAGCCCACTCTGTCGCAGTCTGAGCTTTTGAGAACATGAATCGAGAAATGAGTGATGGGAATGCAAATCAATTTGAAGTCGAAACTCGCTCTGATCTCTGCGTCGGCGCTAGCCCTGACAAGTTGCGGTGCTGGGAACGCGGAGTCGTCGTCGACCGAAGGTAAGCCTCAGGTGTTGACGACGTTCACCGTCCTTGCCGATATTGCCGACAACGTAGCCGGCGAACACCTGGAGGTGGAATCGATCACCAAAGTCGGTGCCGAGATCCATGGATATGAACCCACTCCCAAGGATGTGGCCAAGGCGTCAGAAGCCGACTTGATTCTTGACAATGGGCTGAATCTGGAGGCATGGTTCGAGCAATTCGTCGAACAGACCGACGCCCCGCATGAAGTCGTTTCCGAGGGTGTCGAACCAATCGACATTTCCGAGGACGCCTATGCGGGCAAGCCGAATCCCCACGCATGGATGAGCCCTGTCAACGTCCAAATCTATGTCGACAACATGGTCGATGCTTTCAGCGAGCTGGATCCAGATCACGCCGCCGACTTTCAGTCCAATGGAGAGTCGTACAAAGACGAACTTCAAACCGTTCAGGATGACCTTGTCGGTGAGCTGTCGACACTGCCAGACAAAGAACGAGCCCTCGTCACGTGTGAGGGCGCTTTCTCCTACCTCGCCCGGGACGCGGATCTCGACGAGCGCTACATCTGGCCTGTGAATGCGGAGCAGGAGGCAACCCCGCAGCAGATTTCCTCCACTATCGAGTTCGTCAAGCACAATGACGTTCCCGCAGTATTCTGTGAGTCCACCGTCTCGGACAAACCAATGCGACAAGTCGTTGACGCCACCGGCGCGGAGTTTGGCGGGACACTGTATGTCGACTCGCTTTCAGAAGCGGACGGACCTGTGCCAACATACCTTGAGCTCATTAAGCACGACGCTGACACCATCACTGAAGCTCTGACGGGTGGGAACAAGTGACTTCAGCAATCCGTGCTGACGGTGTCACAGTGCAATACGGCGACGTCAGGGCACTGGAGGATGTCAGTCTCGGAGTGGAGTTCGGTTCCGTGACAGGTCTGATCGGAATGAACGGGTCGGGGAAGTCCACTCTGTTCAAAACGATCATGGGACTGACCCGCCCGGTTCAAGGCACCGTATCGATCAACGGCAGGACACCGACGCAAGCACGGAAAGAAGGCTTGCTGGGATACGTGCCACAAAGTG
>JAKDSA010000047.1 GCA_030457025.1 Brevibacterium sp.
TGGGCATCTACGCCACCTCGGCGTCGCAGTTCGAACTCATGATCCTGCTGGGAATCGGCATCATCAGCTTCGTACTCAAGCGCTACGGTGTGCCGCTGGCTCCGCTGATGATCGGCATGGTCCTGGGCCCGTTGGCCGAATCCAGCCTGCGCGACGCGCTGCTGGCCTCGGGCAATGACGTTTCAGTCCTCGTGTCCTCGCCGATCACGATCGTCCTCTACGCTCTTCTCATCGCAGCACTGCTCTACACGGGCATCGGCCGTGTGCTGGCACGGAAGCGGCAGAAGACGACCGCTCCCAAGCCGGACAGCGAGTCGGTCGGCTGATGATGAGAGTCGCACAGCTCGAGTCCAGCAGTCTGACGGCCCCGCGGATGATTCCTTCGAATCGTCCGCGGGGCCGCTTTGCTTCTTCAACCGTCCGAGTGGTTCTGCCCTTCATGCCCCTCGTGGATCTAGTGCGGTGATCTCGTCCTGAGTCCGACACGCTGCCGGCACCTGCGAAGGCTCAGCGTCGGGCAGCTTCAGCCGCGGTGGGTGTCCGACCGTCGATGTCATCGGCTCCGGCGCTGCCGGGCAGAAGCCGGCCGGCGCCCTTGAGTCCGAAGCTCGTGAGCACCGCTGCGGTGAGTGCGAGGACGACTGCAGCGCCGGCGGCCCACTGCACGCCGAGGTCGAACGACGCCACAGCAGCCTCGGCGATCTGTCCCCCGACTCGACCGCCGTGAGCGCCGGCAGACTCGAGTGCTGAGCCCAGGGTCTCGAATTCGGCTGCGCCGGCCTCGGCACCGATGAGCGACTGCAGGTGGACACCGTAGACCATGGTGGAGAGCCCACCGAGGACGGCAGTGCCCATGACCGAGCCGAACTCGTACGCAGTTTCGGAGATCGCCGAGGCGGCTCCGGCCTTGTTCGCGGGCACTGCAGCCAAGATGAGGTCGTTGGTGATGACCTCGGCCGTTCCGATGCCCATGCCCAGAATCAGGAACGAGACGAGCATCCCCGTCACCGAGTGTTCGGGCGAGAAGGCAACGATGCCGAGGCCGACGGCGTTGAGCACCAACGCGCAGGGAACGACCACGCGAGGCTGCAGGCGAGCAATGATCGGCACCGCGGCATAGCCGGCGGCGATGGAAGTGGCGAGCCCGGGGACCAGCACCAATGCGGCCTCGACCGGTGAGAGCCCGAGCACCAGCTGAAGCAGCTGGGTGCCGAAGTAGAGGAACCCGGCCAGGCCCATGACACTGAGCAGATTGGACAACACCGCGGAGGTGAAGACCTTGTTCGCAAAGAGCCTGACATCGAGCATCGGGTTCGACGAGGCGAGCTGACGCAGCACGAAACCGGTCCCGGCCGCCGCCGCCACGCTGATACTGGCCCAGAACAGCAGGTCCACTCCGTCGGCCATGACATGTTTGATGGCGAAGACGAGAGGAGTGAGCATCAGCATCGAGAGCACGATCGAGAATGGGTCGATGCGTCCCGGGTTGGGATCACGCGACTCCGGCAGCAGGAGGATGGCGGCCGGGATGAAGATCGCGATCAGAGGCAGGTTGATGTAGAAGATCGAGCTCCAGTGGAAGTGCTCGAGCAGGATGCCACCGACGATGGGACCAAGAGCGGCGCCGCCTGAGAACATCGCGGCCCAGGTTGCGATCGCGACTCGACGGTCCCTGTCGTGGAGGAAGATGTTGCGGATGAGCGACAGGGTCGAGGGCATCAGAGTGGCGCCGAAGAGGCCGAGCAGGGCACGGGCGACGATGAGCATCTCCGCCGAGGTGGAGAACGCGGCCAGCAGGGAGGCCAGACCGAAACCGAAGGCTCCGATGATGAGGAGCTTGCGGCGGCCGACCCGGTCGCCGATGCTGCCCATCGCGACGAGGAGTCCCGCAAGCATGAGCGCATAGATGTCGACGATCCAGAGGAGCTGGGTGCCGGTGGGATGGAGCCCGGTGCTGATGGCCGGTATTGCGAACCCCAAGACGGTGTTGTCGATCGAGATGAGCAGAACGGGGATCATCAGCACAGCCAGGCCAGCCCATTCGCGCCGACCGGCGCGCAGTTGTGGTGTCTGTGTGGTGAACATGGAATCTACTGTACCGTCTAGACGGTATAGTCGACAAGGCGGGGGGCAGAATACTCGGTGAAGGGCCAGCTTCCGTCCAGCCCTCTGCTGAAGCGATGGACGCTGTCCCCTGTCCCGCGCCCAAGTGACACACCCGTCGTCCCACACGGATCGACTAGGCTCGTGGTCATGGCACGAAACTCCTCCGGCACCAAAGAGAGACTGCTCGATTCGTTCGAGACACTTCTCGACGAACACGGTGCAGCGGGTGCAACCCTTGACGCTGTCGCGGCAAAGGCAGGCGTGTCCAAGGGCGGTCTGCTCTATCACTTCGGGTCGAAAGCGGAGCTGATCAAGGGCAGCCTCGAACGCCTCGGCAGTCTCGTCGAGGAAGATGTCGAGATGATGAAGGCTGCCGGCGACCGCCTGCACATGTACTATCTCGAGACCTCGGCTGAGGTCGGTACTCCCCTGGACCGCAGTCTCATCGCCGCCGGCCGCCTGGCGCAGGAGAACGACGAAGCAAAGAACGCGCTGCGAAAGACGCGAGAAGCCTGGTTCGACGTGCTCAATGACCACCTCGGCGATCCGCACCTCACGCAGACCGTCCAGCTCATCGGCGACGGCATGTACTTCAACCAGAACTTCGGGCTCTCCCAAGATGACGCCCTCGAGCACGTGAAGAACGTGCTCGCTCGCCTCGGACTTTGATAGCCCGTGCCCGCACTCCCACCTCGGACAGAGCGACTGACGCGTATTCCCTTGCGGACGACAGGCTCCACATAAGGGCCCGCCCTATCCGCTTGGCAGCGATGGAGGAACTTTTGGTGTGAAACTGCGGCCGAAAATCGCACCAAAAGTTCCTCAATTCAGGCTTCTTCACACGGAATTGGGCACGGAAGCACCGGGTGCAAGGCGAAATCCGACTCTTCATCACAGACTCGCACTATCCGCCGCCACTTGCGCGCCTCATGCCTGTGGACATAGGTCAACTATCCCCAGGCCAATTGACCAGGCTTCTTCCTGGCTGGGCGTTCGGCGAGGATTGCTCTCATGTTCGCCAACGACCGATGGGAGATGAGGGACTACCCCACGCTCATCGAAACGGGGCACGCAGCCAGTCACGGCATCACCCAGCACCAGCTGCTGAACAGCGGTCGCTTCCTCCGGATCCTCCCCGGAATCCGAATGGACACGGAACGGCTGGTTAGGTTCCGCACTCCGGTGTGGGCCGATCGAAGTTGGCAGCGGGATGCACTGAGTCTTCGTGCCGCACTCATCAAGCACCCCGGAACAGTCGCGGCCCATGCCCTCGCCGCACGGCTCTATGGCTGGCCTCTCCCTCCGAACCTGATGAATGACCAGCTCTACCTGTGCTCAGCCGACCGAAACTTCCGCATCAATCAGCGCCGGATCACACTGCGCAGAAAGCAAAATCTCGTCCGGGTCAATTGGTACGACCTCCCGTTGCTCTCCCCCATCGACACGTTCATTGACATTGGACCCGATCTGACTCTTCGCGACCTCATCAAGCTCGGTGATGCGTCGGTCGGCAATTGGCACGGTGCGCCACAGACTCAACTGCCGCTTCTGAGGGCCGAAGTCGCAGAACGACCACAGGTCATAGCAAGGCGTCACCTGCTGTCCGCTCTCGAGCTCGTCCGCGAGACGGTCGATTCTCCCCGTGAGACTGATCTACGACTGTGGACCATTGCCGTCGGACTCCCCGAACCGACTGTTCACCCACGCGTACGCTGTTCGATCCACCGGGAGGTCGTCGAGCCCGACCTGGGATATGAAGACGAAAAGCTGGCGCTGGAGTATGAAGGCGATCATCACCGTCAGTCGAAAGAGCAGTGGACCCGGGACATTGATCGCGACGAAGCGTTGAGGGATTCCGGGTGGACCGTTCTCAAGGTCACGAGCCGCACGAACTATCGACTGCTGGAGGCAAAGGTTCGGCAACACCTTGGGCTTCCGCTACGCGATCAAGGGAACAAGCAATCGCGCCAACTTGACGACTGAACGCGCCAGGCACGGTATTGAGGAACTTTTGGTGCGATTTCCACACGAGATTTCACACCAAAAGTTCCTCAATGCTGCAAGCTCCGGCCCGCAGCCGCTGGCCGCCGGCCCGCAGCCGCCAGGCCCAGCTGGGGCAGGGCGCGCCCCGCGCACTCCCATCACGCCAGGTGGTGCACCTCCTGCAATCCGTACACCGGCGTCTCGAGTCCCTCGTATCGCGCCTTGAGCTGGAGTCCCAGGTACAGGGAGTAATGCCGTGACTGGTGCAGGTTCCCGCCCATGAACCACAGGTTCTCCTGCTGGGTGGGCTTCCACATATTGCGCTGTTCGCCCTCCCAGGGACCGGGATCCTTGGTGGTGTCCGAGCCCAGGCCCCAGCATTTGCCCACCTTGTCAGCTGTCTCCTGGTCGATGAGATCAGCAACCCAACCGTTCATCGACCCGTATCCGGTCGCGTAGACGACGAGGTCGGCCGGCAGTTCGGTGCCGTCTTCCAGGACCACAGAGTCAGCAGTCAGGTGGTCGACATTGCCTTTGGCCAATTTCACCTTGCCATCAGCGACGAGCTCCGCAGAGCCGACGTCGATGTAGTAGCCCGAGCCACGGCGCAGATACTTGAGGAACATGCCGGACTCGTCGTCACCGAAGTCGAGGTCGAACCCCGCATCAGTCATGCGCTGATAGAAGTCGCGATCGCGTTCCTTCATCTGCTCGTAGAGCGGGATCTGGAACTCGGGCATGATCCGATACGGCAGGGAGGCAAACGTGAGGTCGGCCTTCTCCGTAGTCATGCCGTTGGCGAGCGCCTTCTCCGAATAGAGATCGCCCAGCCCGATGTCCATCAGTGAGTCGCTCTTGACGATGTGAGTGCTCGAGCGCTGGACCATCGTGACATCGGCGTCGCTCTCATAGAGTGCTCCGCAGATGTCGAAGGCGGAGTTGTTGCTGCCGATGACGACGACCTTCTTGCCCTTGTAGGCATCGGGCCCGGGGTGCTGCGAGGAGTGCTGCTGTTCGCCCTGGAAGATGTCGGCACCGGGGAAGGACGGGATGTTCGGCTTACCGGACATACCCGTGGCCATGACCAGGTGCGTCGGGTTGAGAGTGATCTTCTCACCGTTGCGCTCGACATTGACCGTCCACTGGCCAGAGGCTTCGTCGAACTTCGCCGAGGTGGCTGTCGTGGATGACCAGTACGGAATCTCCATCACCTTGGTGTAGAACTCCAACCAGTCCGCGATCTTGTCCTTGGGAGCGAACACCGGCCAATTCTCCGGGAACTTGAGATAGGGCAGGTGGTCATACCAGACCGGGTCGTGCAGGCACAGCGACTTGTACCGCGAGCGCCACTGGTCTCCGGGTCGTTCCCAGCGATCGATGACGAGTGCCGGGACTCCCAGCTGGCGCAGGCGAGCGCCGAGCGCGATGCCTCCCTGTCCTCCGCCGACGACGAGCGTGTACGGCTGGGCAGTGTCACCCCAGGCGGCGTCCTCCTCGGCGAGCTTCTCCGACCAGCTCTTCCGCTCGGGGTCGACTCCGTGTTCGGCTCCTTTGGGACGGCGGGGCCCCTGCGGCTCTTCGTGATCTTTGAGCTCCTGCAAGGTGGTGAGCAACGTCCATGCTTTGGGTCCGTCTTCGTCGATCAGGCGGACCATCCCCTTGCCCCGGCCGACTGCGGTGGCGTAAGTGAACCAAGCTTCGGTGACTCCATCGGCCGTGGTGGCGGGTTCTCCGAGTTCGAAGTCCGACGCGGAGACACGGTCGATGACCTCTGTCAGCAGGTCCCTGATGCCGTCGTGGTTCTCGACGGTGGACAGATTCCAGGAGAAGGCGACGAGGTCCCTCCAGTAACTCGTGGTGGCGAACAGACTCACTGCGGCTTCGACGTCCCTGCTGCGCATCGCGTCTTCGAAATCGCCCAGCCACTGCGTGGCAATGTCATCGGCTGTGAGCTGCTGGCGGTCGATTGTCGTTGTCATGTCACTCCTCTTCGTTGAGCTGTGTGACTCCAAGCTATGCCGCCGCCGGCACCGGGGAAAGGGTTGCATCGAGTTGCATATGCAGTGAGCTGCATCACCCCTATAATCGGAAGCATGCCTCAGCTCGACCTGGCGCATCTTGCTCGGGATCTGTCCCGCATCCACGATGCCGTGATCACCGGCGGTTCACCGCCGGAACAGCCGCGAGCGCTCGTTGCGCGCTCGTGGGACAGGATGCTGCGCTTGGGATTGGATCCTTCGGGCGGCAATCATCGAGTTCTCTCCGCCGAGGCGGATGTGGAGTCCCGCAGACGCGGTTCGAAGCTGCGGCTCATCGTCGATGAACTCAAAACCATTCTGCTGCGGATTCCCGATGCTGCGACCTTCATCCTGGTCGTCACCGACGCCGAGGGTGTGATCCTGTGGCGCGACGGCGCCAGTGCCGCCCAGCGACAGGCGGACCGGCTCGGGTTCGTCGAGGGTGCCCACTGGTCCGAACCCGTGGTGGGCACCAACGCCATCGGCACCGCGTTAGCCGAAGAAGCCCCGGTCCAGCTGTTCTCAGCTGAGCACTTCGAGACCTCGCAGCACCCCTGGTACTGCAGTGCCGTTCCCGTCCATGATCCCAGTGATGGCCGGCTCCTCGGCGTCGTTGACATCAGCGGGCCGGCGCTGACTCTCCACCCGGCGGTGCAGTCCTTGGTGACAACCGCTGTTCGCTTGGCCGAGGCCCGACTCTCCCTCATCCAGCGGGAGCAGCTGAACAGTCTGGGCAATCGCATGTCCACGGTCCTCAACGGCAGTCGCGGGCCAGCACTGGTCGTCGATGATGATGGCTGGGTCGCCTACCGGCAGGGAGTGCAGAGCCAAGAGCGGATCGAGGTGCCGGTGCCTGATCGCACCATCCTCATCCCCGGTGCCGGTCTGTGCATCCCGGAGAGGGTGACCGGTGGTTGGCTGCTGCGACCGAGTGCCGACATCAACGCTCAGCAGGTGTCAGTGGTACTCCGGCAGACTGCTCGGTCTGCGGTGCTGGAGATCGAGTCGAGCACCGACCCATTCGTCGTGCCCCTCACTCCCCGGCGCGCTCAGATCCTCTCAGCGATCACCTCGGCGGGGCCAGCTGGCATCAGTGCCGGCGATCTCAGCCTCAAACTCTACGGCGATGCCGACCATCAGGTCACGGTGCGCGCCGAGGTGTCCCGGCTGCGGCGTTCGATCGGTGCACTCCTCGCGACTCAGCCCTACCGGTGGGCCGAGGGCGTGGTCGCGCGGTTCGACGAGGCGACCTCAGCGTCATCCTGATCATGGTCGCAATCACGGTCTCGGCCTGCCTTATCGGCGCGGGCGAAGGAGATCACGAGCCCGATTCCGATCAACGTAGACACCAGGGACGAGCCGCCGTATGAGATCAAGGGCAGCGGCACGCCGATGACCGGCAGCAGCGTCGTCACGACCCCCATGTTGACGAATGCCTGACCCAGTATCCACACGAAGACGGTCACGCACAGCACCTTCGTCTTCAGCTCCCGGTCATCGGACCAGCCAGTCGACTCCATATCTGCGCGGGAATCAGCGCAGTGGCGGTCAGCATGATGATGCCGATGACTGCGAAGAATGCTTGCCTGGCGAAGATGGAGAATGAGGATCCGCTGGTTTTGTCGAAGGAGGTGATCGATGTCGCCGACAGCACCATCAGCAGACCAAGACCGACCAGACACAGCAAGGCGCCGAGGATGACCACAGATCCGCTCGCCCTGCCGCCCCGGTCGCTATCCATGCGTAGTTGCTGGCTCTTCCATGACGATGACTGTCCTACCCTGATCTCGGCCCCCGACGTGCCGGTCCCGACTGGCGAGGCCGCCGATGATTGTTTGGACCACGAGCAGCACGATGAGGACGATGAGCGGTACGGTCCATGACCCCGTGACTGTGTGCAGCCATCCCAGGCCGAGCGGGCCGAACCCAGCGACGAGGTAGCCGAAGCCCTGGGCCATCGTCGAGACGTGCCCGGTGTGATGGGCATCCGGCGAGCGCCACACGATATAGGACAAGGACAGGCTGATCGCTGCGCCCTGCCCCAACCCCAGCAGCGTCATCCACACATAGGCACCGGTTTGCGGCGCGAGCAGCAGGCCGAGGAAAGCGGCACCGATGAGGGCTCCAGCAGCGAAGACGGGCAGCCATCGCGGCTTGACCCGTTTGGCAATCGTCGGCGTGAACAAGCATGTGATGATTGCCGGGAAGGCAGAGAACGAGAGCATCCAACCTGCTTGATCGGCAGGCATGCCGGCTTCTTGGAAGATGGTCGGCACCCAGGTCAAAGCCGCGTAGTAGCTCAGCGACTGCAACCCCATGAAGCCGGTGACCGACCACGCGATCGGGTCTCTGAGTATCGTCCGAAACGGCGGTTCAGCTGCCGAGCTCGACTCGTTTGCCCCGGGGCTGGCTGCCGGGGAGCCGCCCCGACCCGAGCCGGATAACGTGGAGTCGCCCGGCACCGAGCCCCGAGCACGCCGCATCTGCGGGAGGAAGAGGATCGCGGCCAGCACAGCGGGCACCACCCAGATACCCATGGCCCACCGCCAGGATCCGCCGAAGAGTGGCAGCATCGGCACGGTCAGGCCGGACGCCAGGGCTGCGCCGAGGAACAGTGCCGTCGAGTACAGGCCCATCATCAGTCCGGCCCGATGAGCGAAGTCGCTCTTGATCGCCGTGGGCAGCAGGACGTTGCCGATGGCGATGGCTGCGCCGACGAGGATCGTGCCACCCAGGAGCGCTGCAAGGCTCGGCTGCAGGCGCAGGGCGATGCCGGCGGCGAGGATGATCATGATGGTTCCGAGGACTCGGTGCATTCCGAATCGCTGTGTCAGGCTCGGTGTGAGAAACGCGAACGCGCCGAATGCGAACACAGGGATTGTCGTCAGCAGGCTCGCGGTCGTGGCGCTCAGCTGCACGTCATCGAGGATAGCGCCGAGCACCGGTCCGACCGATGCCACTCCGATGCGCAGGTTGAGCCCGATGAGGATCAGCCCTGCCCCCAGAAGCAGCAGGCTGCGTCTGCTGCGCCTGCCCGTTGCCTTCCCTCGCCGAGGTGGTTCGACGATGGCACCGCCATCCGCCTCCAGCGTGAGCTCCACATCGAAATTCGGGTCGCGTCTCTTCATGATGCTTTTTCCATAGTCCCCATTCAACCCCGCCCCACCTCGGCGTGGAACCGATAAACTGACTGGCAATGGACAAATTCAGCCACAAGTCGACGAGTCCCGAGTTGATCCACCTGCTCGGCCATGATGAACGCACCCCCGCTCACACCCACGATCTCGGGCATCTGGTGTATCCAGCCACCGGCGTCCTGTCACTTGTGACACGAGACGGTTCGTGGATCGCCCCATCGAATCGAGTCGTCTGGGTCCCGGCAGGGTTCGAGCACCAGCATCGAGCCCACGGGGCAACCGATATGCGCATCGTCTTCCTCCCGGAAGCCATGGTTGGACCCTTGGTCCCCTACCCAGCAGTCTTGGCCACGACTCCGCTCGCCCGGGAGTCGCTGCTTGCACTGACCGGATCCAGAAAACGCTCAAGGGAAGGTACGGAACGTCTTCGGCTCGTTGCCATCGACGAGCTCAGCGTCACCGGTGAGCAGCCGCTGTACCTGCCGGAGCCGCATGATGATCGCCTCCTCGCAGTGACCCGACTGGTCGAGGAGGATCTGTCGAATGTCGCTACTTTGGCCCAGCTGGGCCGCCAGGTCGGTGCGAGCGAGCGCACCCTGACTCGGCTGTTCCAGCAGGAGACCGGAATGACTTTTCGGCAGTGGAGGGCTGAGCTGAGAGTTCATCGCGCCCTGCTCCTACTGGCCGATGGGAGAAGCGTCTATGACACGGCAGCCGAGTGCGGTTGGGCAAACCCGAATTCGTTCATCACAGCTTTCACATTGCTGGTTGGGATGAGTCCAGGGAGATACCAGCAGTCGATGGCGACACGGTGACGCATCACGAGGTGGCCGTCTCTAATTCGCGTCCGCACCCCGGTAGGTTCCGAAGTTCCACAGCACACCTTCGGGATCCTGAACGCTGAAGTCCTTGGATCCGTAGTTCTGTTCGGTCAGTCCCATGATCTCTGTGGCCCCGGCTGCGATCGCTCGGTGGTAGAGCTCGGCGACCCGATCGGTGGCGATGTAGACCGAGCCGGCGGCGATGCCGACCTTCGTCATGGCACCTCCGTCGTCACGCGCGGAGCCGAGCATGATTCCCCCGCCGCCGGGCCACCTGAGCTCGGCGTGGTCGACGTGCTGAGGGTCGTCGGCACTCGTGTATTCGGCGGCGACTTCGAATCCGAAGGCGTCCTTCAGGAACGCGATCGCGGCCTTCGCGTCTCGGTAGCGGAAGGTCGGCCAGACGTTTGTTCCGTTGGCGTTCGAGTTGGTGGTCGACATGGTAGGTCCCTTCGTCGTCGTTTCCGTACTCACCATTGTGGGCAACCGACGACATCACTGGCTTGGACGAATGGGAACTGCGGTCCGCCGGGGACTCGAACACCAGATCCAGGCGGGCAGCATGCGCTTGTGTGCCGGCCGACCAGGCGGGTGTGCCGGCCGACCAGGCGCTGTGAGTGCCTGACGAGTCGATTCACTCAGATGTTTCGACGAGGCGGAGCACGTGGAGGACTTTGTCGTGCAGTTCCGCATTTCCGGGAGACACAAAATCGCGCAGACGACCGTACTCTTCGAATCCGACTGACAGGTACAGTGCCTCTGCCGCGGCATTGTCTCCGCGGAAGTCGAGGGTGAGCTGGCAGATGCCTGCTGTCCTCGCCTGTTCGATGAGCTCGTTGAGCAGTGAACGACCGATGCCGCGTCCTGCGAAGTTCCCTGCGACTGCAAGCTCCACTCCCTCGTCCAGGGCCACCACGGCACAGGTGTCTCGGCGACCCGATGCGCAGAGTTGGTTCAGCAGCGCTGCGATCTCGTCACGTGTCGGCGGGGTGATCCATCCGAGTGCCGATCCCCCGCGAACACGCTCAGCGAGGACGTCGGTGACGCCATCGCTGAGCTCATCATCGAGTGCTTCTCGGGTCAGCACCGCCATCTCACTCATCCGTCGTCCTGGCTCTTACCGGCCACCGGGTCATCGCTGAGCCACCGGTTCGGGCTGGTCCCGGTGAGACTTCGGAAATCGCGGTTGAGGTGAGACTGGTCGGAATAGCCGCAGATCGCGGCAATGTCGGCAAGCGTTCGAGTCTGTTCCGAGATCATTCGCCGGGCCCGGTCGAATCGCATGACACGAGCCGCCTCCTTGGGGCCGATCCCGAACTCCGCGCGGAACTGTCCGTTGAGGTAGCGCCTGCTCCAACCGACCTGTTCGGCCACCTGCGAGATCGGGAGTCCGCCGTGGCTGCGCGCGAGGAGCTGCCACGAGTTGAGCACCTCTTCGCGTGGACCGCGAGCATGGGTATGGGTATGGGTATGGGTATGGGTATGGGTATGGGCAAGGATGCGAGTGAGCACATCGTCGACGGCATCGAAGCCTGCGGCCCAGGTCGGTGCGGCATTGACGCGCTCATGGAGCTCCTCGGCGATGGGACGTGAGATGTCTCCCAGCTCATGGCTCTGGTGGGCGAACTCACCAGCGGGCATGTCGAAGAATGCACGCGGCGCCGTGGGGCTGAAATTGATCTGGATTCCGGCCATCGTGCCGTTGTGGCGAATGAGCGTCGGGCTCACATGCAGTCCTGCCAGCAGCACCTCAAAGCACTCGGTGGAGTCGGTGAGTTCGTCGTACTGACGCAGCGGGGCATCGATCGAGACGATGAACGTCAGCGTCCCCGACGGCAGCCCGAGGTGCATACCCGCGGGGACATCGGAGATGTCATAACCGACATAGGCACCGACGTAGGGCCGCAGCCGTGGATGCGGCCTGCGAATCAGATCGCCGTCGTTCGCCGCAGACATGCTGACAGTCTATTCCCGATGCCACCCGCTCAGGTGTATCGCACCTG
Source organism: Brevibacterium sp. (assembly GCA_030457025.1). GTDB lineage: Bacteria > Actinomycetota > Actinomycetes > Actinomycetales > Brevibacteriaceae > Brevibacterium. The sequence continues at coordinate 12,069 of JAKDSA010000047.1, forward strand.
TGTCGTGACGATGACGTTTCACGGCTCGCCGAGGTGGGCTATCGTTTGACGATGCCCAGGTCCTGCAGATAGTCGAAGGCGACGTCCGAGTAATCTTTGCCATCGACGTCGACTTGCCGGTTGAGGTTCTGCATCCGCTCATTGTCCAAGTCGTCGATGATCGGCTTCAACAGTTGTCTGAGCTGGGGATACTGCTCAAGCAGCTCGTCGTTGACGACGGGGGCCATGTTGTATTTGGGAAAGAACTGCCGCGGGTCCGACAGAGGCACCAGATCCAGCGCCGGGATTCGTCCGTCGGTGGTGAATACCTCGCCGAGTGTGCACGTGCCGTCTGCGGTGGCCGCGTAGATTGCGCCGGTATCGACGATGAACCTCGCATCCGAGTCCGGGGACGGGAGGTCGTAGGCGGCGAGCATCGGTTCGAAACCGTCGCTGCGAGCGTTGAATTCGGCCTCAACGCAGTAGGTGCGCTCCTTGTCGGGGAGCTTGGAGATATCTTCGAGCGTCGACAGATCGTACTTCTCAGCAACAGACGACTTGACCGCGAGGGTGTAGGTGTTGTTCATCTTCGCCGGTGGCAGCCAGACCAGACCGTTCTCAGCATCAGCGTCTCGCACAGCCTCGTACTGACGCTGCTCGTCCGGTATCGGATCGGTCTTGCCCAGATAGGTCACCCAGGCTGTTCCCGTGTAGTCGAAGCTGAAGTCAACATCGCCTTCGAGTTCGGCCTGGCGCACCGATGTGGACCCTGGGATGTTCGTCAGATCGTGGACCTCGGCGCCCGCGGACTGCAGGAGGACGATGGCAATCTTGCCCAGGATGATCTGCTCCGTGTAGTTCTTCGACCCGACCGAGACGTCCATTCCGGAGAGGTCGATGTCAGACACGTCCCCGGCCAGTCGTCCGGATTGTGTGAATCCACCGGAGGTCCCGAGGCCGCAGCTGACCAACGTGATGCAGGTGAGAATGGCGAGGAATACGGTCGTCAGTTTTCTCATTTCATCCCTTTCGGAGTCAGCACGACCTCCATCAGTCGTCCGAACCACTCAACGGCCAGGGCGAGTGCGGCAATGAGCATCGCTCCTGAGACGAGGATCGGAAAGCGATAGAGGTTGATTCCCGTCGTAATGAGGTTCCCCAAGCCACCGGCCGAGATGAAGGTCGCGAAGGCGGCGGAGCCGACGAGCAGCACCAGCGCGGTGCGGGCGCCGACCATGATGACCGGCAGCGCCATCGGCAGCTCGACTCGCAACAGCACTTGGGCCGGCGACATGGAGATCCCTCGAGCGGCTTCGAGGAGCGTCCGGTCAACGCCGCGCAGCCCGGCCACAGTATTGGCCAGGACCGGCAGAAATGCGTAGATCCACAGGGACAGCACCGCTACCGGCGTGCCGAACCCTAGCCAGATGGCCAGGAGCACGATCACACCGATCACAGGGGCCGCTTGGCCCATGTTCGCGATGAAGGTGACCGGACCGGCCAGGAAGGAGAGCCTTCTGCGGGTGAGCAGAACACCTGTCGGAACGGCCGTGACCATCACCGCGATGGTGGCGATGACGACGATCACAATATGCTGCCGGGTCAACGTCGCCACGTTGGCGACTGCCAGAGTCCGGGCCTCGATATCGTCGAGATCGGCCGTCGAATGCCAGATGAACCAGCCGGCAACGATGAGGATCACCAGGGCTGGGATCCCGATCAGGAGGATTCTGTCTTCGCGAGAGAGTCTGCGCCACATCACGCACCAGCTCCGGAGTCTCGACCGGAGCTCTCCTGCGTCAGTTGGGATGTCCGGGCGGCTTCGGATGTCCGGGGTGCCGACGATTCGGCCTCGTCGGAGGACTGTTCGTTGAGTGCACGCACATAGTCGGTGACTGCGGCGTAGCTGAGCACTCCGATATAGCGGCCGCGGTTGGTCACCATGGCACCGCCGTGGCTGGAGGCCAGCATGGCGTCCAGGGCGTCGTTGAGCGTGGACCTGTGGTCGATGACGGTCTGCAGGTCGATGGTGGGTGTGGGCACCTCGTCGGCGTGGCGAAGCTGGCGCAGGCTGAGCCATTCCCTCGGCCGTTCCTTCGAGTCGAGCACGATCACCGACGCTTCTCCTGCCGCTCTCGCTCGCTCTTCCACCTCGGCGACTCGGTCCCCGATGTGCGCAATCGGTGGCTGCGTGAGATCCAGTTCGTCCACGCGACGCAGACTGAGCTGCTTGAGGGTCGATCCGGACCCGATGAAGTCCTCGACGAACTCATTGGCCGGAGCAGCGAGGATGCTCTCCGGTGTGTCGTATTGGGCGATCGTGGCTCCGCGCTCCAGGATCAGGATCCGGTCACCGAGTTTGATCGCCTCGTCGATGTCGTGTGTGACGCAGACGATCGTCTTCTTCAACTCCGACTGGATTCGCATGAGCTCGTCCTGGAGACGAGAGCGGGTGATAGGGTCGACGGCGCCGAACGGCTCGTCCATCAGGACGATCGGAGGGTCGGCTGCGAGTCCGCGGGCCACTCCCACGCGCTGCTGCTGGCCACCCGAGAGCTCGCGGGGATAACGATCGCGAAAGTGCACAGGGTCGAGCCCCACCAGGTCCATCAGCGAATCGACCCGTTCGCGGATGCGCTTCTTGTCCCAGTTCAGCAGCTTTGGAACCAGACCCACGTTGTCCCCGACGCTCAGGTGCGGAATCATTCCGCCTCCCTGAATCACGTAGCCGATCTTCCGACGCAGTTTGGTTGGGTTGAGGTCGGTGACGTCCTCGCCGTCGATGAGGATCCGACCGTTCGTCGGTTCGATCAGACGATTGATCATCTTCAGCGACGTCGTCTTGCCGCAGCCCGAAGGTCCGACGAACATCACCATCTCACCGGCAGGGATGGAGACATTCAAGTCGGCGACTGCCGCTTCACCCTTGCTCGAGTATCGTTTGGAAACTCCCTGCAGTTCGATGTCGACACCTGCCTGGAACGTCGAGTCCTGATGCGTCTGGGTCGGCTGGGTCATACAAGTAATCCCTTCGAGGTAGTCAGGCGCGCAAGCAGCGCGAGCACAATGTCAACGATCAGCGCCACAATGATGACGCCGATGGTGCCCGCGAGGGCGTAATAGAGGGCGTTCGCCCCTCCGATCTGGCTGAGCCCGGAGAAGATGTAGCCACCGAGACCGGGGCCGAGCGCGTAGGCGGCGATGGCGGCTACTCCCATCGACATCTGCGCGGACACGCGCACGCCGGTCATGATCACCGGCCAGGCCATGGGCAGCCGGATGCGCAGGAGGATGGCCAGTCGGCTCATTCCCTGTCCACGCGCGGATTCGAGCAGGTCCTCGTCAATGTTCTGCATCCCGACGATGGCATTGCGCAGAATCGGCAGAGTGGCATAGAAGATCACGATCAGCACTGAAGGCAACGTGCCGATCCCGACCAGCGGAACCGCCAGTCCCAGGAGTGCCAAGGACGGCAGCGTCAGGCCGATCGAGGAAACCGCATTCGCCACAGCCGAGCCCCACGGCCGGCTGGATACGAGCATGGCAATGAGCAGTGCGATGATGGTCGCCACTACCAGCGACTGCACCACGAGACTCGCGTGCTGATAGGAGCGGAACAATATGTCCACCCACCTTGACGACACGAAGTCGAGCACAGCCCATTCACCAGCTTTCGTCATTTGAATCACATGTCCGGAGCCTCTGCCAGAGAAGCGACCACCATTGGACGGTACTACAGCTCTGTCCCTACCCCCGAAGTAATTGCAGGGCCGGTTGCCTGTTCAGGGTGCTGCTGCTGAGTGGCTCACCGGGAATTTCATTGTCCCCGACGCCGGCGGGCCGGACGCCCTTCGACACTTTCGCCCCCACTCGATCTCCGCGGCCAAGGATCGAGGAGGCTCAGTCTTCGCTGGCACGGGCGAGCAATTCGATCAGCAGCGCTTCGGTCACCGGCGCGGGAAGTGCTTCGGTCAGTGCCATGAGCGGTGCCAGCCTGCCCGGAACGCCGCTGCCGGCGCCGCTGAGTCGCAGCAGCAATGCGCAGACGCCCGGACCAGGTCGCTTCGGGCTCGGGTAGAGCATCCGCACAAGACGGCCCGCCAAATTCGCACTGTGGGGCGCTCTCCCGCGCACCCGGTCGGCTGCGGTCGTCATCGCGGCCAGCAGATCCGGCAGCACGGTCTCCGTGACCGGGGTGATTGTGAGATGGACGCTGCTTGTCAGTCGGGTGCCATCGGCTTGAGTGAATCCGGGCTGGTGCTGGAGCCGGTAGCCTGCCGCCGCGACTTCATCGGCGAACCGGTGCGGGTCGACTCCTCGGTCGACGGACACACCGGTGTCGGCGATGAGAGCGAGCGCCGGGCCGGTGGGGTGTCCCCACACGGTGAGCCCGTCAATGCCGGCGACGGCCGTGGCGATCGCTTCAGTGGATCGGCGGCAGGAGGCGACCGCCTCGGCGTATCCCTCCTGCCCCAGATAGGACACGACTGACCACGCCGCAGCCAGAGGGGACGCCGACTTCGAGCCGAGCAGCGTCGGGTTGACGACCGGGTAGGCCGGCCAGGAGCTGGTGGCGAAGAACTGTGCGCGATGGCGCTTGCGTCCGCGGTGCATGAGCACGGACACGCCCTTCGGGGAGTAGCCGAATTTGTGGAAGTCCGCGGAGATGCTCGTGACGCCGGGCACCGAGAAGTCCCACTGGTCGACTGCGCCCCACCAGGGCAGTGCGAGACCACCGAAGCAGGCATCGACGTGCAGGGCGATTCCACGTTCACGGGTACGGCGAGCCACCTCGGCGATGGGATCGATCGCACCGGTCGGGTAGGCAGGGGCCGAGAGCACGACGAGGGCCACTTCATCGTCGAGCCGATCGACGATGCCCCGGGTGCTCACCATGCCGTCGGGCCCGACAGGGACAGGATCCCAGTCGAGGTCGAAGGCCATAGCCGCCTTCTGGAAGGCCGCATGCGCGGTCGTCGGGGTCACCAGTCGGGGCCTGACGGTGGAGTCCGGGTGAGCCGTGCGCCACAGGTCACGCGCCGTTTTGACCGCGAGCAGGCAGGACTCTGTGCCTCCGCTGGTGACCGATCCGAAGATCTTCCCGACCTTGCCTCCGGTCATGCCGATGGCGAAGCGCATGAGCTCCTTCTCCATCGCCGCGATCGAGGGAAATGTCGTCGGGTCGAGGCCGTTGAGCGGTCGGGCCATCTCCATGGCTCGGCCGGCCAGCTCGTCGAGGACCTCGTTGCCCGGGTCGTAGACATAGGACAGGACCGTCCCGCCGTAGGTCGGCGCATCCTCCTGCCTCATCGATTCCAAGCGGGCGAGGATCTCGGCGGACTTCATGTCCGCCCCCGCCTGTGATTCGCCCCGGTTCGCACCTGCATCATCACGCATGCTCGACATCTTCCTTCCGCAGCCGGTATCTGCCCAGGACCACCAGACTCAAGATCATGAGGGCGGCGGGGACAACCGAGAACGACAGTGCGATTCCCAGCACCGCGCTGTCCGGTTGGACCACGGTGACCCCGGCCGTGGACTCCACATAGCCGGTCAGTGCCAGGACGACGGTGAGCACGGTCGAGCCCAGGGCCATGCCCCCGGTCTCTCCGGCCGTCCACACGCCGCCGAAGACACCGGCCCTGTCCGGACTGGTGCGCGCGTCGACGGCGATGACGTCGGGAAGCATCGCCAGCGGCAGGGTCTGCATTCCGGCATAGGCGGCACCGGCGACGATGATCGGAGCGACGATCCAATATCCCGGCGCCCAGACCAGAGGAATGGAACACAGATTGGCCGTGAGGAAGAGGGCGCTCGCAAAGGTGAATGCCCGTTCCTTGCCCCAGCGCCCGGCCACGGTCTTCCACACGGGGGCCACGAGCAGCGCCGGCCCGATGAGGCAGATGAAGAGGAGAGTCACCGCGCCTTCGTCGTCGAGGATCCAGCGGGCGACGAACTGTGCGGTCGCGAGCATGAGTCCCGTCGTCAGGCCCTGGATGACGAATGTGGCCAGGAGGGCGCGGAATGGCTGACTGTCCTTGAGCGCCCTCCAGCTGCTGCGGTAGTGCTCGAGCAGGGGAGGATTGGAAGCGTGGGGGACGGGCCGATGTCCCGAGTCCAGCAGCCCGCTCATCCCCGACGTGGGGACGATCGTCATGGTGACGGCGGTGCCGATGAAGAGGACGAGGGCGGAAGCGAGCGCCATCACGAAGTACCCCAGATACGGGTTCGCGAACAGCCCCCTGATCTCTGGCCCGCCCCCACCGAAGAGCAGGATCGCGGCGGTAAGGACGACGACACGCCAGGTCAGAAGGTGTGTGCGTGCGGAGTAGCTCGGGGTGAGCTCGGCCGGAAGTGCGATGTAGGGGACCTGGAACAGGGAGAAGCAGGTGGCGGCGAGGACGAAGGCGATGAGGACCCAGACCATCGCCGGCAGCGGAGGGAGCCCTGCGGGGACTGAGAATGTGGCGAGGAATGCGACAGGCAGCCCGATGACGCCGAGGATCATCGGGCCCCGCCTCGAGCCTCGGACCATGAGCGCTCTGTCGCTGAGTCCGCCGATGACGGGGTCGATGACAACGTCCCACACCTTCGCGAGAGTCACCACGGCACCAGCAGCCAGGGCCGCTATGCCGAGGGTGTCGGTGAGGTAGTAGATGAGGACGAGGCCCGGCAACGTCGAGAAGCCTCCGGTCCCCAGAGACCCGAGCGCGTATCGGACCGTTGTCCTCGTCGACAGGGTGGGTCCATCGTGTCCAGCCATGCTCACATCGTACGATGCGCATCGAGTGTTTCGAGGTGAAGGCAGTCGGGAACCCGTCCCGACGATGTTACGCCCAGGTCTGTGGCTGCAGGCCGTGCATGCCCCGGTAGTTCGGTGATTCGGGTTCGCTCCAGTCGCCGAGGAGGCCCTCGCTCAGCTTGTAGACGGTGACCTTGAGTGGGTGGCAGTTCTCGACCGGATCGTCGTTGTCGTCGCCGAACATCGGTGCGGACAGATCTCCGCCGGGACACGTGGAAAGCGCTGCCAGCAGGTCCTGCTCGGCGAAGAACTCGAAGTGGTCGCCGGGCCTGGCCGGACAGGTCTTCATGAAGTATTCGTCGTTGTCGTTCAGGCCCGTGCACTGGAAGATGTTGAGGACATCGTGGACATCGAACTCGGTCAGCCCGAACGGGAGGACGGCTCGGACCAGGTTCGAGTGGCAGTGATAGTCGAAGTCGACACCGCCCAGCATCGTGGAGACGTACGGATCGCAGCGCGTGCCCAACGTGTCATGGAGCCGGCCGCCCTCGGCATCGGTGCCGTAGTCGGCAAGGGTGTCGCCGACGATCGTGGCCAGGGGGCGCAGGAAGGGAAGAGTCGACCAGAGCCGGTCGAAGGTCGAGACGTGCGCGGCTTGGAGCTGACGAGTCCGAGAGGCCCAGAATCGCTCCCTGGGATCATGTCGGTTCCACAGGTTGAGGTCGCCGACCTGCGGTCCCTCGACTGTCGAGATCCTGCAAACGTGACCTGCTGGAACGTCCCATGCTTGGCCGGAGCGGATCGGAATGGTGAACTCCTCGACGATGTCGCGCCGTTCAGTCTGCTCACCGATCGGCCGATAGAAGTCACGGTCCACTTCGAGGGCAGGGCCCTGGTAGGCGGCTTCGGTCAATCGCGGCTGCTGCGACATTCGGTGTCCTTTCCTTAGATGTCAACCTGGACTCCGACCACCGATGGACGGCAACCGGGCCACCCCGAGCCTACGTGTCAGCCGTGTACTTCGTCGTGGCCCCCTTCCTCTGTCTCCCCAGCATCCACTGTCTCCCCAGCATCCACGTCCACGTCCGCGGCAATGTTGATGATGATGCCGAGGACGGCGTCGAAGAATCAGCGGCGCGGGCCGACACCAACGTCGGAGGCTGAGACGGCTTCAGAGCCGTTTTCACACGACCGTGCCTGCAGCCCGCAGCCCGCCCCTCAGTCCAGCAGGTCGTGGCGCACGATCGACTGCTCACGGTCGGGGCCGACGCCGAGGACGGACATCCGGCAGCCCGAGCGTTCCTCGAGCGCGAGCACGTACTTCTGCGCATTGACCGGCAGGTCGTCGAAGGTCCGCGCCCCGGTGATGTCTTCGGCCCAGCCCTCGAAGTATTCGAAGATGGGCTTGGCGTGGTGGAACTCGGTCTGCGACGTCGGCATCTCGTCCTGGCGGACTCCGTCGACCTCGTATGCCACGCAGACGGGGATGGACTCGATGCCGGTGAGCACGTCGAGCTTCGTCAGCACGTAGTCGGTGAAGCCGTTGACCCGTGCGGCGTAGCGGGCGATGACGGCGTCGTACCAACCACAGCGGCGCGGACGTCCGGTGTTGACGCCGAACTCGCCGCCGGCCTTCTGCAGGTACTCCCCCATGTCGTCGAAGAGCTCGGTGGGGAATGGTCCGGCGCCCACACGCGTGGTGTAGGCCTTGACGATGCCGACGACACGGTTGATGCGGGTCGGTCCGATGCCCGAGCCGACGCAGGATCCACCCGCCGTCGGGTTCGACGACGTCACGAACGGGTAGGTGCCGTGGTCGACGTCGAGCATCGTGGCCTGGCCGCCCTCCATGACGATGACTTCGTCGCGATCGAGGGCGTCGTTGAGCAGCTGCTCGGTCTCTGCGACATAGGGGCGCAGGCGTTCGATGAAGGGCTCGAAGTACTCGACGATCTCGTCGACGTCGACGGCCCGACGGTTGTAGACCTTGACGAGGAGTTCGTTCTTCTGCCGCAGGGAGCCTTCGATCTTCTGGCGCAGGATCGATTCGTCGAAGATGTCTTGGACGCGGATGCCCAGGCGCCCGATCTTGTCCATGTAGGCCGGTCCGATGCCGCGGCCGGTGGTGCCGATGGCGCGCTTGCCTAAGAATCGTTCGGTCACCTTGTCCAGGGTCTGGTGGTAAGGCGCGACGAGGTGGGCGTTGGCCGAGATCCGCAGCTTCGAGGTGTCTGCTCCGCGGGATTCCAGGGCTTCGATCTCCTCGAACAGGGCTTCGAGGTTGACGACGACGCCGTTGCCGATGACCGGGGTGACGTTGGGTGAGAGGATGCCTGCCGGCAGAAGCTTGAGTTCGTACTTCTCACCGCCGACGACAACCGTGTGGCCTGCGTTGTTCCCACCGTTGGGCTTGACCACGTAGTCGACGCTGGTGCCGAGGATATCGGTCGTTTTACCTTTACCTTCGTCGCCCCATTGAGCGCCGACGACAACGATTGCTGGCATGAGAGTTGCTCACCTCAAAGTGAAAGCGGGGATGTCATTACCGCATTAGTCTACTGGGTCACCATGAC
>JAKDSA010000135.1 GCA_030457025.1 Brevibacterium sp.
TTCTTCGCCACCAGCACTGCCAGGGTGATCACGCCGAGGATGGTCACCTGAAGCAGCTCGGAGGAGGAGACGCCGAGGAGGTTGCCGAAGATGATGTGGTTGAGATCCGTGTGCGAGGGAACGACGGAGATGAGCACGAGCCCGAGAGCGAACAGGGAGGTGAACACGATTCCGATCGCGGCGTCCTCCTTGATCCGGCTCGTATCGCGCACGGCGCCGATGAGCCCGACGGCGAGGAAGCCGAAGACCACCGCACCCAGCGCGAACGGTGCGCCGAGGACATAGGCGAGGACGACTCCGGGCAGTACGGCATGCGAGACCGCATCACCCATGAGCGACCAGCCGATGAGCACCAGCCAGCACGAGAGCACGGCGCAGACGATGGACGCGATGAGGGTCGTTGCCAGTGCGCGAAGCATGAAGTCATAGCTCAAGGGTTCGAGCAGAAGGTGGAGGACGCTCATGCCGCCGCACCCCTGTTCATCACGTCGAGACCGAAGGCCAGGGCGAGGTTCTCGGGCTGGAGGACCGCCTGGGGGTCGCCCTGGAGCAGAACCCTGCGCATGAGCAGGATCGCCTCGTCGGCCAGGTCCGGCAGGGCGTGGAGATCGTGGGTGGACACGAGCACCGTGGCACCGGCGGCGGCGAGCTCTCGCAGCAGACGGGTGATCGTAGCTTCGGTGCGCTTGTCGACACCGGCGAAGGGCTCGTCGAGCAGCAGGATCGTGGCACCCTGTGCGATTCCCCGGGCGACGAAGGCCCGCTTCTTCTGCCCACCCGAGAGCTGACCGATCTGACGATCGGCGTACTCGGTGAGTTCGACGCGTTCCAGGGCCTCATCGACGGCCTCGCGGTCGGCCTTCCTCCGCAGGCGCAGCGGCCCCATGTGTGCGTACCGGCCCATCATGACCACCTCGCGCACAGACAGCGGGAAGTCCCAGTCGACGTCCTCACTCTGCGGAACGTAGCCGAGGACGCCGGTCCTCCGTGCCGAAGCAGTGGAGCCGCCGTTGATGGCGACGGTGCCGAAGTCGGGGTCGGCCATGCCCATGATCGCCTTGAACAGCGTCGACTTCCCGGACCCGTTCATGCCGATCAGGCCGCAGATCCGGCCCGGTTCGAGTGTGAAGGATGCGTGGTCGAGGGCCAGGACGGGACCGTAGTGGACGGTCACCTCCTCGACGGTGATGGCGGGGGTGCTCATGGGTTCTCTCCTGTCAGGGCTTCGGCGATCACGGACGCGTCATGGCGGATGAGGTCGAGGTAGGTCGGGACGGGGCCGTCGGGCTCGGAGAGCGAATCGACGTAGAGGGTGCCGCCGAACTCTGCATCGGTGGCCTCGACGACCCGTTCCATCGGGGCCGGAGAGACCGTGGACTCGCAGAAGACCGCGGGCACGTCGTTGGCTTCGACGAATTCGATCGCCGAGGTGATCTGACCGGGTGTCGCCTGTGCTTCGGCGTTGACCGGCCAGATGAACTTCTCGGCCAGTTCGGCATCCCTGGCGAGGTAGGAGAACGCGCCTTCGCAGGTGACGAGTGCCCGCTTCCTCTTCGGCAGTGTTGCCAGATCTGCGAGCAGTTCGTCCTGGACGTCCTGCAGTTGGGTGCTGTAGGCCTTGGCCTGGTCGTGATAGTCCTCGGTGTGATCGGGATCGAGGTCGCTGAAGGCCTCTGCCATGTTCTGCGCATAGATCTGCACATTGAGCGGGCTCATCCAAGCATGCGGGTTAGGTTTGCCGGCGTATGCGTCCGCGGTGATCGAGAGCTCCTGGACTCCTTCGCTGACGACGGCATGGGGGACATCGAGGTCGTCGACGAACTGTTCGAACCACTGTTCGAGGTTGAGCCCGTTGTCGAGGACGAGGTCGGCCTGCGACGCTCTGCGAATGTCTCCGGGGGTGGGTTCGTAGCCGTGGATCTCGGCCCCGACCTTGGTGATCGACGCGACGTCGAGATGCTCGCCGGCGACGTTCTCTGCGATGTCGGCGAGGACGGTGAATGTGGTGAGGACGACGGGCTTGCCTCCCTCGTCGCCTTCCGCGCCGGGCGCGGAGCTGCCGGCTGTGCAGGCGGTGAGGCCGAGGGTGAGGGCGGACGCGGTGACGGCTGTCAGCGTGCGCACGAGGCTGTGGTGTCGGAGGTGGGGCAAGGCGGCTCCTGAATCGGAAACTGGTGCCCGAGCCTGAGTCAGGATCGGAAAGTTAATGTACGTTAACTTTAAGCCTGGTTGAGGTGCGGGGCAAGTTTCTCACCTGCGCAATTGCGCAAACCGGGCCGTGGAGGCGCTCAATTCGGTGGGGCAACCGGTTCTGCAGAGACCTCAGCCCTCCCGCAGATCCGTGGGCTCGACCATGGTCCGGGGATTCGACCGCACCCACCACGGCCGAGGTTGTCCCGCGGCAGCAGCCGCACGCCGTTCCGCGCTGGTGGCGTAGCGATAGGTGAAGACCCGGACGCGGACGCGGGCCGGTGCCTGCCCGTCGAAGGGGTCGGGGCCCAGCAGTGTTCGGATCTGCGGGTCGCCGGAGCCGATGCGCTCGAGCAGTCGATAGAACCAGGACTGCCGGTAGTCGCCGAGAGCTGCGAACCACATCAGCCAGTCGAGGCGCAGATGGTAGGGCGCGACGATCGGTGACCGGCGGTGCACGTCCCCGGGCTTGCCCTTGAACACGTAGGGTCGCCAGTCGCCGGAGGTCATGCTCGCGTCGGGATCCAGCGTGCCTTCGATGATGATCTCGTCGCGGGACTCGGTCATCGAACCGAAGGCACCATAGGCATTGCCCAACCCCCACCGATTGAAGCTCGCGTTCATCAACTGCCGTGACGAGAAGAGATTGCGTAGGGCAGGAACGTTGAGCACACACTGCCAGACGACGAATGCGGCGACGAGAATCGCCCACCACAGGGGGAAGTCCGCCGGCGCTCCGCCCGCACCTGTCGCATCGGTCGCACCTGAGGGCCCGGCCACCTCGGCGAGGGACGAACCTGACAGCCCCCATCCGGGCCATGGACCTCCGAGGATCCAGGCGAGGAACGAATCGCTGATCCCGGCGAACGCGAGCAGGATCGTCGCCCAGTTCAGCCACGCATAATTGCCGGTGATGACGAGCGCCAACTGCGTGATGATGATGGTCAGGGCCGCGAAGGAGGCGATGGGCTGGGGCAGGAACAGCAGCCACGGTGCGATGAGCTGGACGACATGGCTGCCCAGCGTCTCACCGCGATGCCACCACGCCGGCGTCAGGTGGGCTCGCCGGCTGAACGGGTTGGGCATGGGCTGGGTCTGATGGTGGTAGTCCATGGCCGTGAGATCGCGCCAGGAGCTGTCCCCGCGCATTTTGATCATGCCCGCGCCGAACTCGACCCGGACGACGAACCACCGCAGGAACACGATCATCAGCAGCGAGGGGGCCACCTCGTGGGAGCCGAGGAATCCGACGAGGAACCCGGACTCGAGCAGGAGGGACTCCCAGCCGAAGCCGTAGAAGCGCTGGCCGATGCTTGAGATCGAGAAGTACAGCCACCACATCAGCCCGAACACAGGGATCGTCGTCCAGGCGGGGCCCGTCTGGGGCAGACCCAGCATCACCGAGGCGGCCAGGATCATGCCGATGGCGCTCACGATGCGCAGCCGACGGTCGGTGTAGGAGAAGTGCTTCCACCGGAACAGAGTCGGTGCCTGAGCGGCCGTGGTGAGCTTGATGAAGCGAGGCGCAGGGGTCAGCCCGTGCTCGCCCAGCAGGGCAGGGAATTGGTTCCAGGCGCTGAGGAAGGCGATGAAGAACAGTGCCGCGAAGCCTCGTTGCAGCACCTCGCGGGCGATCGTGTAGTCCTCGGCGGTCAGGAGCGACAGGACTGCGCTGACGTCCACGATGGTCACCTCCCGGTTCGTGCGTTTCGACGTCCCTGCCTCGACTATGGTCTGCCGGCCTAGGTTGTGCAAGACCCGATGAATGCGCCGAGGCTGCCCCCGGTATCGGGGACAGCCTCGGCGCAGCGGGATCGAAGGGACTTCTCAGGCCCTTCCATCACTGCCGTGGAATCAGTGCTGCGGCTCTTCGATCTCCTCGACCTCATCCGCCGAGGTGGGCACGGCGGGAATCGAATCCGTGGAAGGAGGCGTCGGCGGGGTCACGACCGACTGGTACGAGTGCTCGTGTGAGTAGGCGAGGAACGACAGGTGGTTCTCGTAGCGGTCGAGGACGTCGTCGATGATCTGCTGGCTGCTCAGTCCCATCAGGTCATAGCCCTCGGACCCGGTCTGTGTGAAGACTTCGATCCGGAAGTACACATCGTCGCCGCGAGGCGCGTTGCGTGCACCGAACGTGGGGACGTTGTGTTCGACCGCGGCGACCTGATAGTGGAAGTTGCGCTGCAGGCCCATGTCGACGATCAGGGTGCTCTCTCGAATGCCCGATTCGGGGCCGGGCTCCTGGGTGAGTTCGACCGTGTAGTCGAGGTCCCGGAACTCTGCGGCCACGGCTTCGAGGGAGGGTTCGACCACCTCGGTGACGAATCGGTCCACGGACTTCTTCGAGGGGTAGGAACGGAGGGTGGCGAGCCTCTGCCGCCAGGTCTTCTCCGGAGTCCTGCCACCGTGGACGGCCGTAGTCCGACGCTTGCGGGTCCTGCCTTCCCGCTCGGCTCTCTCCATGCGCAGCACCTTGGAGAAGGAGGCCATGACGAGGTAGGCGATGACCGTGACCGGCAGGGCGAAGATCAGCGTCGCATACTCCATCGTCGTCACCCCTCCTGCGACGAGCATGGCGATGGTCAGCACGGCGGTGACGATCGCCCAGAAGATCCGCAGCCATTTCGCGCCGTCTTCCTCGGGGTTGGGGATCGAGGAGCTGAAGTTCGACATCACCATCGCGCCGGAGTTGGCACTGGTGAGGTAGAAGAGCAGTCCGGAGAGCGTGGCCAGGCCGATGAGGAAGGTCGAGCCCGGGAACATGTCGAGGAGGGCATACCACCCCTGCTCAGGGGAGTCGATGGCCTGCTGTGCGAAGTCGTCATTGCCGTTGAAGACCTCGGACAGGGCGGAGTTGCCGAAGATCGAGACGATGATGAAGTCGCAGAGCACCGGGGCCGTGATGGCCGCGATGACGAACTCACGCAGGGTGCGTCCGCGGGAGATGCGGGCCAGGAACAGACCGACGAAGGGGCCCCAGGCCAGCCAGAACGCCCAGAAGAACAGTGTCCAGGCGCCCATCCAGGCGGAACCGTCATCGACATAGGCGAAGGTGGCCAGGGTGCGCTCGGGCAGGGTGAAGATGAAGCGCCCGATGTTCTCGACCAAGGCATTGAGGAGGAAAGCCGTCTTGCCGGTGATGAGGATGTAGAGCATCATCGCCGCACAGGCCCAGAGATTGAGCTCGGAGATCAGGCGAATGCCCTTGTCTACACCAGAGGTGCAGGCCGCGATCGTCATGACGACCGCGACGAGGACGAGGGCGATCTGGAGGGCGAGGCCCTGCGGAAGCCCGAAGAGTTCGGAGAATCCGACATTGAGCAGGACGACGCCGATGCCCATCGAGGTGGCGACACCGAATACGGTGCCGACGAGGGCGAAGATGTCGATGACGTCACCAGTGGCCCCACGCACCCGCTTGCCCAGCAGTGGATACAGGACCGCGCGGATCGACAGGGGCATGCCCCAGCGGTAGGCGAAGTAGCCCATGGCCATGCCCAGCAGCGAATACATCGACCAGCCGGCGATGCCGTAGTGGAACATCGTCCACACGACGGCGTCCTGCGCGGCGGCGGCCGATTCGGGATCGGCATTGACCGGCTGGAGGAACTGGGTGATCGGGCCGGTCACCGAGTAGAAGAGCATGTCGATGCCAACGCCCGCGGCGAAGAGCATGGCGACCCAGGTGAACAGATTGTACTGGGGGCGGGAGTGGTCCGGTCCCAGACGCACGGAGCCTTCCTTGGACAGGGCGACCCAGAGGACGAAGGCGATGACGACGGTGACAGTCAGGACGTAGTACCAGCCGAGGTTGGTGGCGATCCAGTCGACGATCGACTTCATCGTCGACTGTGCGAAGTCGGGCATGAGCATCGCCCAGATCGAGAAGCCGAGGATGACCGCCGAGGCGATGATGAAGACCTTCCAGTTGACCCGAGATCCCCGCTCGTCCGTGAGTTCCGCAGGGCCGCGGCTCATCTCCGTGCTGGAGATCGGAGGGAGCTTCTCTGGGTCGACGTCCCGGGCAGATCTGTCGGTTCCGCCGAAGCGCTCACGCTCGACGATCGGCCGTTTCATCTTCTCATCGTTGGGATCTTGCACGCATATCCTCCGGTCGGAAACTCTGGACTCGCCTAAAAGGGCACCGGCCCATCCTAGT
>JAKDSA010000136.1 GCA_030457025.1 Brevibacterium sp.
CGCCGCGCGGGGGGGGGCTCTCCGCGGGCGGGTGGTGGGCGCCCGGGGGGGGGCCCCCCCCGGGGGGGGGGGGGGGGGGGGGGGGCCCCCCCCCGCCCCCCCCCCCCCGCCCCTACTGTGCTTCTGGCAACTTGTTCTGTGTTCGGTGCAGAACTGGTGAAGTCAGTTCTCACCGCGCAGCGCGTGGGGGTCTCGCGCCAATTCGGCCGCGAGATCGTGGAACAGTCGTGCCCCGCGATCGACATCGGCTGCCGACTTGCAGAATGAATACCGAACAGATGACCTGTACGCCTCGTGGGCAGGAGATCCGGCCCGGCACAATGCGGGTACGGGAATCCCGACTATCGAGTACCGCCGCGCCAGGAGGTCGTTGAGCTCGAATGCGTCGAGATCGGTCAGGGCGGAGAAGTCGACGACAGTGAAGTAGCCGGCCGCGGGTGTCGACGCGATGGCTCCCGGAACGGCACGACATGCCGACACCAAGACATCTGCGCGCCTGCGCAGTGAGTCACGGTTCACTGCGACGAAGTCGGAGCTGCCGGCCAGGCTGCGCGCCACACCGATCTGCAGGGGGCCGCTGGCGGTGAATGTGAGGAATTGTTTGACTGCCTGGATTGCCCGGAGAACCTCAGAGTCGGCGATCACCCATCCGACCTTCCATCCCGTGGCGTTCCAGGACTTTCCCGCCGAAGATACGGTGACGACCCGTGCACTGTCGTCCACGGCAACCGCCGGAGCCACATGCGCCGTGTCGTCGAGGATCAGCTGCTCGTAGACTTCGTCGGTGAGAATCCAGGCATCCGCGGCGACTGCCGCATGACCGATTCGAGCCAGTTCCTCGGCGCTGAACATGAACCCAGTGGGATTGTGCGGGGTGTTGACGATGATGATCGAGGGAGCGGTGTCGGCGCCCACAGCGTCGTCGAAGCGAACCCAGTCGGGTTCGAAGCCTCCCTCGTCGGTGGGCAGGATCGGCACGGTGACCAATGATCCTCCGGCTGCAGCAACAGCGGCCGGGTAGCCGTCGTAGAACGGTTCGAACGTGAGGACGGTACCTCCACGGGGCAGGAGCGCGAGAACGGCTGCAGTCAGGCCTTCTGTGGCCCCACACGTATACAGCACGTCCTCTGCCGACACCTGCTGATCGAAGTCCCGTCGCCGCTGTCGGGCCACGGCCTCGAGCAGCGCTGGAAAGCCCTGGCCCGGTGCGTACTGGTTGTACCCCTCCCGCATGGCGTCAGCGGCGGCGTCGATGAGCTCGGCAGGAGGTGCGGTGCCCGGTGCTCCTTGTCCCAGATTGACGGCTCCGGTCCGCTCGGCCAATGCCGTCATCTGACCATAGATGGTTTCACCTATTGTCCCGTCAGCCTTGATCAGTCCGGCTGCATCAGCCATCGAATGCCAGAGATCGGCACGCATCACATCGGGCATCTGTCTCCCTCTTCTTCATAGTTCATTGGGTCGCCGGGCGCTCTCACTCCGTGGATCGTGCATGAGCGTCGACCGGCGCGTCGGCCGGGGCGATCCGACCCAGCCGATCGAGGGCGAGTTCCTGCAGGCGTGAGTTGCTGGCGAGGGCATTGCCGCCGAAGGGGCCGGGGACCCCAGCCGTGTTCGTGAACGCCCCACCCGCTTCAAGAACGATCGGAACCAGCGCGCCCATGTCGTAGAGCTCCAGCTCGGGTTCACACGCGATGTCCACCGCTCCCTCGGCCAGCAGCATGTATGAGTAGAAGTCGCCGTAGCCGCGAGTCCGCCACAGCGAATCACAGAGACCGAGGAATTCGTCGAGGGCCCCGAGGTCCTTCCACCCGGACAGCGACGCGTAGGACATGGAGGCGTCCTCGAGGGAATCGATGTCTGAGACGTGGATCCGTTTGGCTGGTTCTTCCAGCGCCGAGGTGAAGGCACCGTGCCCGGCCTCGGCCCACCAGCGTCGACCGAGGGCAGGGGCCGAGACCATGCCGATGACCGGTGTCGGCCCGTCGTACAAGGAGATCAGAGTGGCCCAGATCGGAACGCCCCGGACGAAGTTCTTCGTGCCGTCGATGGGGTCCACGATCCACCGCCTCGGCGAGGTTCCATGGGAGCCGAACTCCTCGCCCAGGACGCTGTCCTCGGGACGTTCGCGGTTGAGGCGCTTCATGATCGCGGACTCCACTGCGCGGTCGCATTCGGTGACGGGGCTCAGATCGGGTTTGGTCTCGACGGTGAAGTCCTGTGCCACGAAATGACGGTAGCTGATGGAGTCGGCGAGGTCGGCGAGTTCGGTTGCCAGGTCGAGATCGTTCATTCCTCCACCTTATCCAGTCGTGGGCAGCAGCTTGCGCAGTGACTCCAACCGTGAGACACCGCCGGGGCCCGCATTGCCGGCGCTGACCCAGGCATCGAGCCGACAGCCCGGTGCGTCGGCCTGATGTGTGCAGCCGCGCGGACACTCGGCAGTGGCGTCGACGAGCTCTGGGAAGGCCGATATCAGTGTGTCTCTGTCGACGTGGGCCAGACCGAAGCTGCGGACTCCGGGAGTGTCGACGAGCCAGCCCCCACCGTCAAGACGAAGGCAGATCGCCGACGACGAGGTGTGCCGCCCACGCCCGGTGACGTCATTGACGTGGCCGGTCGCTCGCTCAGCGCGGGGGACTAGGGCATTCATCAGAGTCGACTTGCCGACACCCGAATGTCCGACCAGGACGCTGACCTGGCCCCGCAGGCGGTCGAACACCGTTGCATCGGTGAGTGACCCGTCTGCTCGGAGTCCGGAGGAGACGATCTCGACTCCGGTCGCCGAGAACCGTTCTGTGATCTCAGCGGCCGATTTCAGATCAGTCTTGGTGACGATGAGCAGGGGAGTGATGTCGGCATCGAAGGCCGCCGTCAGTGCTCGATCGATGAGTCCGTAGGAGGGTTCGGGATCCTCGGTTGCGGTGACGATGCCCATGATGTCCACATTGGCGACGATCACCCGCTCCGTCGGATCCGTGTCATCGGCGCTGCGGCGCAGCAGGGTCCGTCGTTCGCTGATCTCGACTAAGCGCGCCAGCGAGCCCTTCCTGCCCGAGGTGTCGCCGACGAGCTTGACGAAGTCACCGGGGACCACCGCATCTTTGCGCAGGTGAGAGGCTCTCACCGCCGTGATGTCGGAAGTCGCCGCATCTGATCCGGAAAAATCACGAACAGTGCTGGAGTCATCGGCGACGACAACGCGATACCGTCCCCGGTCTACAGCTGTGACGAGGCCGCCGATCGCAGCGTCGTGGTTCGGCCTGTGCTTCGTCCGCGGCCTGGAGCCGCGTTTGCTCGGTCGAGGGCGGTAGTCCTCGTCGCGGTAGATCCGTGCCATCTCAGGCGCCGCGATTCAGCATGGCTTCCCACAGCTGGGTGAATTCCGGCAGAGTCTTCGCCACGGTGTCGGCATTCTCGATGACCAGTCCGTCGACTCTCAGGCCGAGGATCGCGCCGGCCATGACCATCCTGTGGTCGTTGTAGGTGTGCCAGATTCCACCACGCAGGTGTGAGCCTGTGATGGTGAGCGCCGTCGGGTGTTCGTCGACGTCGACGCCGATGGCGCCGAGCTCGCGGCGCAGGGCTGAGAGCCGATCAGTCTCATGCCCGCGCAGATGACCGATGCCAGTCAGATTCGACGTGCCGTCGGCGAGGGCCGCCAGGGCAGCGACGACGGGTGTGAGTTCGCCGATGGCGGAGAGGTCGAGGTCGACGGCCCGCAGGACCTCGGGTCCTCGGACGCGCAGACCGTTTCGATCCAGGGTCACGGTGCCGCCGAAGGCTTCGGCGATGGCACGGAACCCATCCCCGGCCTGTGTTGTATGCGCCGGCCAATCGAGGACGGTGACATCGCCGTTGGTGGCCAGAGCGGCGGCGACGAAGGCCGCCGCGTTGGACAGATCCGGTTCGACCTGGACGTCGAGGCCCCGGGGGAGACCCGGTTCGACGATCCACCGTTCGGGTTCGGGTTCTGTGACGTCGACACCCGCATCGGCAAGAACTTCGAGGGTCATATCAACGTGCGTACGGCTGGGCACAGACTCGCCGCGGTTGACGAGTTCGATTCCCAGAGGCATGACTGGGGCGGTCAGCAGCATGCCGGACACGAACTGGCTGGAGGCGCTGGCATCGATCTCGAGGTGGCCACCGCGAAGGTGGGACTGCGCATGGATCGTCATCGGCAGCAGATTGTTCTCCGTCGAGATCGATGCGCCGAGGCGGGTCAGCGCATCGATGATCACCGACATCGGCCTGACCCTGGCCTGCTCGTCGCCGTCGAGGACGACCTCCCGGCCGGTGGCGGCCGCGAGTGGAGGAATGAAGCGCATGACGGTTCCGGCCAGACCGCAGTCGATGGTGACCGGAGGCCCATCCAGGGGTGCGGAGAAGTCGATGGGAGTGATGTGAAGGCTGCCGTCGACTTCGTCGATGCCGGCCCCGAGAGCTTTGAGCGCCTCGACCATGAGCCGTGTGTCACGGCTGCGCAGCCAGCCGCCGACGAACGACTCGGACTCGGCCAGCGCCGCGAGGACGAGGTAGCGGTTAGTCAGGGACTTCGAACCGGGAACGCTGACGTTCGCTGTGACACCGCCATCGGCGACCGGCGCGAGCCAGTCGCCGGCGGCAGGTGCAGCGAGATCGGATGTGTCAGTCAACGCCAAGCGCACTCATCGCCTGCTTGGAGGTGCCTTCGACCGACGACCAGAGATCTTCGGCAGCGTGCTGTGTGCGCCACCAGAGTCCGGGCTTGCCCGCTGTGTCGACACTGGCCAGCAGCGCGCCGCCGAGCATCGAGGTCCGGATCAGGGTGCGCTCAGTGCGTGCCCGCTTGTCTTCCTTCGAAGTTGCCTTGTCCGCCGCGATGCGTTCGCCGACGGTGTCGAGGAGGTAGGTGCCGACGAGGATCGTCGCACTCACCCGGGGGAATCTGCCGATAGCCAGCAGCGATCCCGCAGCGACCTGAGCCGCTCCGGTGGCGCGTGCCAGGGTAGGAGCATCAATGGGCACGTCGACGCGTTTGCGCGCCATCTTCAGCAGTGGGCCGATCGATGCGGCCGCCGCTTCTGGTCGTCGCAGACGGTCGACGCCGTTGCTGATGTAACCGGCGGCCAGCATGGGCCGTGCGAGGAATCTGATTGGAGACACTATGGTCCTTCCTACGTGTCGGGCATCTCACTGGCAAGCATAACGGTTGTCCGGGAATAGTGGAGCCTCGCCCCGGCGTTGAATGAGAGAACACGCATTGGTGGGGCGATCCTGCTGGTGCTGAGTCGAAGGGCAGAAGGAGAAGTCTGTGAACGCCACTGCCGTCCTCGAGAGAACGGGCGTACCATTGACTACGATGACCGAATCAGTCAAAGAAGTCCCCGAGACGAAGGCCGAACGTTCGGCCCGTTTCGAGCGCGACGCTCTGGAGTATCTCAACCAGCTCTACGCAGCTGCGCTGCGAATGACCCGAAACCCCGCCGATGCCGAGGATCTCGTTCAAGAGGCCTATGCGAAGGCCTATGCGGCGTTCCACCAGTACAAGCCGGGAACCAACCTCAAAGCTTGGCTGTACCGGATTCTGACGAACACGTTCATCAACAACTACCGAAAGAAGCAGCGCCAGCCGCTGGAACACGGCAGCGAAGACATCGAGGACTGGCAGATCGCCCAGGCTGCCAGTCATTCGTCCTCCGGAGGTCGCTCAGCGGAGCTCGAAGCTCTCGACCATCTGCCCGACTCCGACGTCAAGGACGCGCTGTCGGAGCTCCCCGAGGACTTCCGCATGGTTGTCTACTATGCCGATGTCGAAGGTCTGCCGTACAAGGAGATCGCTGAGATCATGGATACGCCGATCGGCACAGTGATGTCGCGTTTGCACCGTGGGCGTCGTCAGCTGCGCGACATGCTGGCTGATTATGCTGCGGATCGTGGCTTCTCGAAACCTGCGGGAGGTGCGAAATGAGCGACGAATGCTGTGAGAGCGTGCGCGCGGAATCCCTCACGCGCATCTACCACTATCTCGACGGTGAGCTGACGACGACGGAGATCCGCGAAATCTCTGTACACCTTGAGCACTGTCCGTCGTGCCACGACGAATACGAGATCGAAGCGCTGCTGAAAGAACTGGTGCGCCGTTCCTGCAGTCGCGAAGAGGCACCGATGGGCCTGCGCGAGAAGATCCGCCAGCGGATCGCCACCGAGCAGTCGGTCTGGCCCGGCGCCGGGGCGTAACCGCTGAAGCGATCATATGAAGGGGGCGGGGGGAGTTGTAACACTGCCCCCCCCCGTCACAGTCACGCTATATTAATAATAAAAAACTGATGGGTAGTTTTAAGTGG
>JAKDSA010000185.1 GCA_030457025.1 Brevibacterium sp.
GTCGAGTCCGAGATCGACATGGACGACATCGCCAACTGCTTCGACTACTTCGGCAAGCTGGCTGCCAACGACGCCGGCCGCGTCGTCGACGCCGGCACGGACACTGTCGCCAGTCGCATCGTCCATGAGCCTGTCGGCGTCTGCGCCCTCATCACACCGTGGAACTACCCGCTGCTGCAGGCCGCCTGGAAGATCGCACCTGCCATCGCCGCAGGCAACACGTTCATCCTCAAGCCTGCCGAGCTCACACCGCACACAGCGATCCTCACCCTGCAGGTGCTCGAAGAGCTGGGACTTCCGGCCGGAGTCGGCAACCTGATCCTCGGTGCCGGTGCAGATGCAGGGGCACCGCTGTCAACGCATGAGGACATCGACATGGTCTCCTTCACCGGCGGTCTGGTCACAGGCCGACTGTTGGCAGCCAATGCCGCAGCGACCGTGAAGAAGATCGCCCTCGAGCTCGGCGGCAAGAACCCGAACGTCGTCTTCGCCGATGCCGACTTCGAGGCAGCAGTCGACAATGCGCTCAACGCCGCATTCGTCCACTCCGGTCAGGTCTGCTCCGCCGGTGCCAGGCTCATCGTCGAAGAATCGATCGCGGAGAAGTTCGTCTCCCGCCTCGTCGAGCGTGCTCAGCAGATCCGCCTCGGCGGACCCTTCGATGACGACGCCGAATCCGGCCCACTCATCTCTGCAGCTCACCGCGACAAGGTCACCGCCTATGTCGACAAGGGCGTGGCCGAGGGCGCCCGTGTGCGCTGCGGCGGCACATGGGGCGAGGGCGACCTCGAGAAGGGCTTCTACTACCTGCCCACCATCCTCGACCAGGTCGAGCGCGGCATGTCCGTTGTCAGCGATGAGGCCTTCGGTCCTGTGGTCACCGTCGAGACCTTCTCCACGGTCGACGAAGCTGTCGAGATCGCCAACGACACCTACTACGGTCTGGCCGGTGCCGTCTGGAGCCAGGATGCAGGCAAGACCCAGCTGGTCGCTCAGCGCCTGCGCCACGGCACCATCTGGATCAACGACTTCCACCCCTACCTGCCGCAGGCCGAGTGGGGCGGCTACAAGCAGTCGGGCTCCGGACGCGAGCTGGGCCCAACCGGTATGGCCGAGTACCAGGAACAGAAGCACATCTACCAGAATCTCGAGCCGGCCGTCACCGGTTGGTTCCCCGATCACAGCAAATAAGGAGAGTCGAAACGTGGAAACTACTCATAGCTTTGACTATGTCGTCGTGGGCGGAGGCTCCGCGGGCGCTGCCGTCGCAGCTCGCTTGAGCGAAGACCCTGCGGTCAGCGTCGGACTGCTCGAGGCCGGTCCCACCGATGTCGGCGAAGACGTCGTCCTGACCCTCAACCGGTGGATGGAGCTGCTCGAGTCCGGTTTCGACTGGGACTACCCCATCGAGGACCAGGAGCATGGCAACTCGTTCATGAGGCACGCGCGGGCCAAGGTCCTCGGCGGTTGCTCTTCGCACAACTCGTGCATCGCCTTCTGGGCCCCACGCGAGGATCTCGACGACTGGGAGACCAAGTTCGGTGCCGCCGGATGGGGGTCGAAGGACACCTTCGGTCTCTACAAGAAGCTCGAGACGAACGAACTTCCCGGTGACCACCACGGCCATGACGGTCCGGTGCACCTGATGAATGTCCCGGCGAACGATCCGTGCGGTGTGGCCCTGCTCGATGCCTGCGAGCAGGAGGGCATCCCCCGCGTGCAGTTCAACGAAGGTGAGACCGTCATCAACGGTGCCAACTTCTTCCAGGTCAACCGCAGGGCCGACGGCACCCGTTCGTCGTCCTCGGTGTCCTACCTGCACCCGATCCTCGACCGTGAGAATCTCACGATCCTCACCGACACTCAGGCCAAGGTCCTCGAGTTCGATGATGAGGAGAACTGCACCGGAGTCCACATCGTCAACAACGCCTTCGG
>JAKDSA010000008.1 GCA_030457025.1 Brevibacterium sp.
CGAAGTCACCTGGGGCGTGTACCAAGACATCATCGCCGCCTACCGGAACCCGGATGAATATTCGCTCCACAGGGGGCCACCAGTAGTGCCGCCGGGTGCCATTGATTGAAATCGACATTGGCGCGGCCGGGGGCCACCTGTGGCGTCCGTGGGAGCAAGTTCATCTGGACGCCTCATCGGCCCCCGCGAGGGCAAACGGAGCTTGCAGTCTCTACCGTCAGAACGCTGACCACGGTAGCGACCGTGTCCGCACCTAATACCCAAGAAGGCCCGGGGTTCAGCTGCAAGACGCCGTGGAGCACGCCACCGCCCTCATGGACCGGACTGTGCACGAAATCGTCTGGGTCTCGCATCGGCATCCACGACATGCGTGAGCACGCTATCTTGCAGCAATCCGACGACGAAGGAGGCCGGTGGCCCCGACTGACACCACCGCTGGCCCCCAAGGGCAATGTTGCCGGTCCCGAAGGGCAATATCGGGTGGTCCCCAAGGCTTCGAATACTCACCCGGATCGGGCCGCGGGAAAGACAGCGTTAGAGACGGTGATCGAGTCCATCAGTTCAGGAGTGCCTGCCGGGCTCGTCGAGCTACGCAAGCTCGGGCGGACGTTGAAGAAACGTGCTGTGGATGTGCTGGCCTACTTCGAGAGGCCGGGAACGTCGAACGGTCCCACCGAATCCATAAATGGCCGGATCGAGCATCTGCGTGGTTCAGCGTTGGGATTTCGTAACCTCACGCATTACATCGCCAGAAGCCTCTTGGAGGCCGGAGGATTCAGACCCCAACTACACCCCTAAATGCGAAGAGCCCGATAATCTTGGCACGAGAATTACTCATGCGTCCATCTTTGCATGTGCCATCCTTCCTGCCGGATGATAGAAAAGAGGAAGATGGTTGAAGCGTCTTCAGTGCCTCGAAACTCTAGAGATACAGAGCGTCTCGTCGACCTCTCGAACCGGCACGACGGTGCTCGAAGTATTTCCTCGACTTTTCGACTTTGTCAGTCATTAGTCGGATTCTTCTAACTATGTCTTGCAACCTGATGCGTGAATCGGTGTACTCGCCGTTAGTTATATGACACGTTGGAACCCCCTATTGGCGAAACTGACAGATACGCTCACGTATCAGCTCGCGACCCAGTCCTCTGACCGTCAACAAATCTCCTCCCTCCCGGCGTGGAGTTGGACGCGGATCATTTCGGGTAGGTGCTGAGCGGAAAACGCTCTATTACCTCTGTCTCTGCGGCATCGTCGGACCACCAGGTCAACGTCACCTCAGTTGCGGTCGCCGTGATCGGAAGACATTCCTCCACTGCGCTCACTTCGGGCGCAGACAATGAATCGCCGATGGAGAGATGCGGAATAATCTTGTTGAACGCACCTTCATACGGTGGCCACTGCGGAAATGCGGCGACGAACGTCTGAGTGAGTTGGATGAACGGTTCGGTAGGATCGGGTGCCAGATATTTGAGGTCGCCGAAGTTGCCTACGCTGGTCAGTCGAAAGTCGAAAGTTTTATGCGGCTTCAAGATTCTGCGGACAGCGCCGATGAGGCTCGCATCGACGTCACCAAGGTCAACGAAAGGACCCAATAGTGTGATGTGAGGGCATATGAGAACGAACCCGAGTCGTCGACATAGGTCATCGACTGTTGGCACGGGAATTTGTATGACCGTATGCCCCATGTACCCCAATCTACTCTCACCAGTGCGCTGTGCCGGTTCGATATGGACAGAAGACGGTAGAATGGTTGGGTAGTTGTTCTGATCAGGAAGGGTTGGAAATCATGGCGGGCATCATTCACGCACCATCCAGACCTCTCGACCTTCAGGCGAAGTGGCCAGAACTTTTCGAGGGCATGACTGCTCAGCAGATCTGGGACGTGGAACAGGTTGTCGCATCGAGTTGGCATGAAGGACGTGAGCCGGAACGGGAACACACCTCCCTGCTGGCTGCCCGGGTTCGCGGTGAGATTTCCAAGGACGAGTACCGTAGCCGCTCGGGATTGCCGCCCACACAATCCTGTTGATCGATGACGCCACTTTCACCAGAAGAACGGACCCGTTGGGACTCGTATCTTGCTGACGTAGACCAGCGGGTTCTGTCCAACATCCCCGGGATTACGGACTTTGACGAATGGAAGCGGGCGGAATTCGATCATGTGGAGGATCAGCTCCTCGACCTCCGTGTCGGCGAAATTGCAATAAATCCGACCTTTGACCTCGAGCACGCTCAAGTTGTCCATGGCGCAATGTTCGATGGGTTCTACACGTGGGCAGGCGAATGTCGACAGGTACCATTGAGCGACGGGTTGCTCGATTTTGCTCCTTACGATGACTTAGCGTCAACAGTCAACAAAGCGAGCCAAGCCTTCAGAGCTTTCCTGACTTCCGGAGGTGACCGTGAGGATTTCATCTCGTCGACGTGTGAGGCCGCAGCCTGGTGGAACTATGCTCATCCATTCCGAGAGGGTAATGGACGGACAATGAAAGTTGTCTTGGACCAATTTGCGAACTTCACGCCATGGCAATTCGACTATGCACGGGTCACCCCGGATCAGTGGAACACTGCATTTATGCTCTCGATGCCAGCACCGGACACGGAATGGCAGTCGCAACCAGCGAATCTCTATCCCGTTTTCAACACGATCACGCTAAATCGTTCAGGCAGTACCTCAGATGCTCGGTTGCGGCGATAAATCGAGGCTGCATGCAATTCAATGTTGGTGTGCGGGCTGGGGAATAGACTCGGGTCATGAGCACTTCGAACCACACTGATTCGGCAACGACCGCCACGTCCCTTCCCACCTCGCTTCCCTCCACGGAGGATGCCGCGGACATCGTGGGTGGGCTTGTGACTCTGCGTCGTGCCCTGCATGAGAAGGCCGAGGTCGGACTTGATCTGCCCGCCACACAGAAACTTGTTCTCGACGCCATCGAAGGCCTCGACATCGAGGTGACGAAGGGCAACGGGCTCTCTTCCATCGTCGTCGTCCTGCGCGGCGGTCAGCGCGCCGAGGACTCGACCGGAGTTGTGCCCGCCGTGTTGCTGCGCGGAGACATGGACGGCCTCCCCGTGCAGGAGGCGACAGGGTTCGACTTCGCGGCCACGACCGGCCGGATGCACGCCTGCGGCCACGATCTGCACACCACCGGCCTGGTGGGAGCCCTCAAACTGCTCCATCGCGACCGGGACTCTCTGCCCGGCGACGTCGTCTTCATGTTCCAGCCCGGCGAGGAAGGCTACGACGGTGCCGGAAAGATGCTCGACGAAGGCGTCCTCGACGCTGCAGGGCCCAGAGTCAAGGCCGCCTACGGCATCCACGTCTCCGCAGACCAGGACCTCGGCGTCGCCTACTGCCGCCGCGGTTCGTACATGGCCGCGTTTTCGAAGATGTCCATCACCGTCCGCGGCAAGGGCACCCACGCCTCCCGTCCGGCGACGGGCCGCGATCCCATCCAGGTGGGTGCGATGCTCGTCGGTCAGCTGCAGGAATATGTGACCAGGCGCTTCGATATATTCGACCCTCTCGTCATCACCGTCGGCCAGTTCAACGGCGGCACCGCCCCGAACGTCATCCCCGACTTCGCCCAACTCGTCGTCAGCATCCGCAGCTTCTCCGACGAGGTCACGACACAGGCCGAGGCTGAACTCCCGCAGCTGGTCACCGAACTGGTCGCCGCCCACGGCCTCGAGGCCGAGGTCGACTACGAGCGAGTGCTGCCGCCGACGATCAACAACGATGAGGAAGCCGACTTCTTCCTCGAGACCTTCGCCGACCTCTTCGGCACCGACCGTGCCGTGGAGCGAGCGAATCCGATCCCCGGATCCGAGGACTTCTCCCGGGTGCTCGAACAGGTCCCCGGTGCCTATGGCCACTTCGGTGCGGCACTGCCGAACCTGCCCGTCGAGGAACGAGAAGCCAACCATTCGCCCCGAGCCCGTCACAGCGACGAGGGTCTGGCCGATCAGGCGCTGTTCCTGGCTCACCTGGCCGGGCGGAAGCTCGTCCACCTGGCGCAGGAATGAGGAGGCACTGATGTCAGTCTTCGCTTACCCCAGCACCGTCATCGTCGAGGCCGAACGCCCTCTCCTCGAAGCGGGCGTCGACCTCATGGCGCGAGCCTCGCGAGCATTGGCCCAGTTCTCCACCGACGTGCTCCGCGAACGGCGAGGGCAGATCTTCGGCTCCCGAGTGTGCGTATTCGCCGGCCCGGGCAACAACGCCGGCGACGCGCTCTTCGCCGCCGCAGCACTGGCCCGGCGTGGGGCTCACATCACCGTCGTGACCCTGTTCGACCACACCCACGATGAGGGCCTGGCCGCGGCACGTCGGGCCGGCGTCGATATCATCGGCTGCCCCTCCGCCGGGGCCGGAGTACATCTGCGTGCCGACGTCCTGCGTGAACTGCACCGATGCGATCTCGTCCTCGACGGGATCCTCGGCACCGGGGGTCGGCGCGGCCTGCCCGACCACATCGCCTCGCTCATCCGCGACTGGCGACACACAGCCGCCCCCACGACAAGCAGCGCCACCGCTGCCGACACCCACAGCACGCTCGCCCCCGCAGTCATCGCCGTCGACGTCCCCTCCGACCTGTCCCCGGACGCAACAGATGCCGAGGACAGGATCCACGCTGATCACACCGTGACCTTCGGCGGACTCAAGACGGAGCTGATCGATCCCCGCGTCGCCGCTTTCACCGGCACGGTCCATGTCGTCGACATCGGCCTCGGCCTCGACGAGAACCGGGCCACCGCCGAGCTGGTCGACACTGCTGATCTCAACGCGGACTTCCCCCGCCCGCAACCGGAGGGACACAAATACTCCCGCGGAGTCGTCGGCATCCTCGCCGGGTCCGAGGAGTACCCGGGAGCGGGAGTGCTGACGACCACCTCGGCGGTCAACTGCGGTGTCGGCATGGTCCGGTCCCTGGGCTCCCAGATGGTCTCCGAATTCGTCATCGGCCTCCACGCCGAGGTAGTCACCGCCCCTGGCAGGATGAACGCCGTGGTGTTGGGACCAGGCAACCCGGAGGACGAATACGTCCATGCCTGTGTCGACGAGCTGGCGGAGACGAACGTTCCCGTCGTCCTCGACGCCGGGGCACTGGACATGGCCGGTCGCGCCGAGTCGGTCAAAGGCACATGGCTGGCGGAGAGACCCGTCGTCCTGACTCCGCATGCAGGTGAGCTGGCGCGCCTGCTCAGCCGACTGCTCGGCGAGATCATCACCTCGACCAGGGTCAACTCCGACCCCATCGGATGGGCGCAGAAGGCCGCGAGTCTCAGCGGTTGCATTGTGGTGCTCAAGGGCCACCAAACCGTGATCGCTGACCCAGACGGGTTCTGCGTGCTGCCGGAAGCCGGACCGGCCAGTCTGGCCACCGCCGGGTCCGGGGACGTGCTGGCCGGGATCATCGGTGCCCTGGTCGCGACCGTCCACGCCGGGAACCAGCATTCCCCGACCGAGAATCCGCTCCCGGAACGCGAACTGGCCCACCTCGTCGGGCTGGGTGTACTGATGCACAACGCCGCGGGTCGACGGGCCGTGAACGCCGGAGCACTGGTCGATGCCGTCGCCGAGGTGGCAGGGGAGCTCATCCACGGTGGATCCCTCATCGAGTGAGCAGGTCCCTGTGAGCGGGCAGGCCCCTGGGAGTCAGCAGGTCCCTGTTCGAACGGCGGGCGAGGGTCCACGGTATTCTTATCCAGTGACATCAACCGATTCTTCAGGGGCACTGGTCAGGGCCGAGATCGACGTGACCGCGCTGCGGGCCAACGCCGCGGTTCTCGCGAAGCGGCTCGCCCCCGCCCGCCTCAAATGTGTCGTCAAGGCCAACGCTTATGGTCACGGCATCGACATCATCGCCCGCGGGCTCTTCGCCGCCGGCTGGCATGACTTCTGTGTGGCCACGATCAACGAGGCGCTGAGGCTGCGCGAGACCCTGGGCGAAACGGCCACCATCACGGCGTGGCTCTACGGGCCGGGCACCGACCTCGACGCCGCTGTCGCCGCCGGGATCGAGCTGGGCGTGTCCACCGTCGACAGCCTCGACCGGCTCCGCGCCGCAGCCCACCGCACGAACACCACAGCTCGTATCCATCTCAAGGTCGATACGGGACTCGGCCGCAACGGACTGGCCCCCGCGGACTGGGCCCTGGCTCTCGAACATCTGCAGGACCTCGCGGCCGAGACGGGGTCGGCCGCACCCACCCCGGAGCTTGAAATCGTGGGCATCATGAGCCACTACGCCGTCGCCGACGAACCCGAACGAATCGAAACCGGGCAGCAGACACAGATGTTCACCGACGCCCACCGGGAGCTCACGGCCGTGCTCGACGGTGCCGAGGGCCGCCTCGGCGACTTGGAGCGACTCGAGGTCCACATTGCGAACTCTCCGGCCGCGCTGACGCTCTCACCGTTCCCGGGCACCGCCGCCCGGGTCGGTCTGTCACTCTACGGCCTGTCTCCGCTTGAAGATCAGAATTCACAGGATCTGGGCCTGGTGCCGGTGATGCGGCTGGTCTCCCAGGTCGTCAACCTCAAAGACGTCCCCAGCGGTCACGGCGCCTCCTATGGACTGACGTTCACGGCCGCGGCCGATACCCGTTTCGCTCTGGTCCCCGGTGGCTACGGGGACGGGATCGCCCGCACGGCATCGAATAAGGCTGAGGTCAGCATCCGCGGAACCCGGTATCCCGTCGTCGGCCGGATCGCGATGGATCAGATGATCGTCGAGGTCGGTGCCGGCGAGGTCGCCATCGGTGATGAGGTCGTCATCTTCGGGCCAGGCGGGCCCAGCGCGGCCGAGTGGGGAGCCTGGGCCGACACGATCAACTACGAGATCGTCACCCGCATCAGTGACCGCGTCGACCGCGTGGAAGTGCAGACGCAGCCAAACGATCGGCCGGGTCTGTGATGCAGATTCAGCTGAGTTCCCTTGACCAGATGAGGGCCTTCGCGAAGGCGCTGGCCGGGCATCTGCGGGCAGGTGATCTCCTCATCCTCAGCGGCAACCTCGGCGCGGGGAAGACGACATTCACACAGTCCCTGGGACGGGCGCTGGGAGTCGCCGGGCGCATCACCTCACCCACCTTCGTCATCGCCCGCGAGCACCCCTCGCTCGGGGATGGGCCCGCACTCGTGCATGTCGATGCCTACCGACTCTCCGACGCCGAGGAGCTCGGAGACCTCGACCTCGACTCGGAGCTCGAGGAGTCGATCACCGTCGTCGAATGGGGCGCCGGACTCGCCGAACAGCTCAGCACCGACTACCTCGGTCTGACGATCACCCCGATGTTCGACATCGCAGCAGACGCTGACGACGGTCGCGAGGGTGCGGCCGACGAGGCTGCGGCTGACGCCGACGATGAGGCTGACGAGGACGAACGGCGCATCGTTGAACTGCACGGCCACGGCAGCACGTGGGAGGATCGACTGCAGCGGGTGAGCGACTCGATCCGCACCGTGGTCGCGGCTGTTGACGCAAGCGGATTCGACGGGTCACACGGATCCGTCGACGAGGAGGACAGCCAGTGATCATACTCAGCATCGACACCTCCCAGGCGGCCTCGGTGGCTCTGGTCGACACCGATTCAAGGACCGTTCTGGCTTCCGAGCAAGCCGATGACCAGGGCCGACACCTCGAGTTCATCGGTCCGGCCCTCGCCCGCGTACTCGCGAACCCGGTCCAGCCGGACCTCGTTGTCACCGGGATCGGTCCAGGCCCATTCACCGGGCTGAGGGTGGGCATCGCTGCCGGCATCGCGGTTGGTCAGGCACGGGGGATCCCGGTCAAGGGACTCCTGTCCCAGGCCGCGATCGCCGAGGAACTGCACCGGAGGAATGCCCAGGCGGCAGGCCCGGTGCTCATCGCCGCGGACGCACGACGCAAGGAAGTCTATTTCAGCGTCTACGAGAGCTCGGACGCTTCACTTCAGGCCGGACCCTTCGTGGCCAAACCGGCCGAGGTCGCCGAGGTTCTGGCCGCTCATGGCCACACGGCGGTCACTGTTCGCCTCGGCCGCGGGTTCATGCTCTACCCCGACGTCCTCGGGGACTCCAGCTTCCCCTCGATCGTCGACCCGCGTGCCGAATACCTCGCCTTCGCCGCCGCGCGAGAGCTCAGGGCCGGCCATGAGCTGGCAGAACCTGTTCCCGAATATCTGCGTGAGCCCGATGCCAAGTCGCCGCCGGCGCGTGAGAGCAGACTGAAATGAGCGCAGGGACATGAGCCGGGGACCGGTGCACGAACAGGTGAGCATCAGCGAACTGAGCTGGTGGGATCTCGACGAGATCGCGGACCACGACGCAGCCATCTTCGGGCCCACCGCGTGGACGCTGACCTACTACTGGGCCGTTCGGGCGCAGGCTGGTACGGTCATGTTCGCGGCACGAACGGCCACCTCGGCGCTGGCCGGTTGGATCGTCATGTCAACCGCCGGTGGGGAAGCGGACGTGATGACGATCGCCACCACCGAGGCTGGGCGGGGCAGAGGCATCGGACGTCGGCTGCTCCAAGCCGGGATCGACTGGGCCCTGAGCCGAGGCGCCGAAGTCGTCCACCTCGAGGTCGATGAGCACAACGATTCGGCGCTGGGACTTTACCGTTCCTTCGGATTCTCCGAATGGGGCAGGCGCCCCGACTACTACCCGGGTGCCGACGCGATCCTCATGCGCTATCGCCCTTAGGAGGCCGTGCCGTCGGTCGGATACGGGCTGCACGGCGTACTGGTTAGGCTCTGGCCTCGGTCGCCAGCCGCACGCCGAGTGCGATCATCACAGCCGCACTCGTGCGATCGAGCCAGATCTTGACCCGTTCACGGGTGAGAATGCCACGGGCCCGCGTGGCGAGAAGAACGATGGCCGCGTGCCAGACGGTGCCGATGGTCAGAGCGATGGCAACGAGCAGCACGCCCCACCCGGCGGCCGAGGGAACGGTGGGGAGGAACTGAGGCAGGATGCTGATGTAGAAGACGCCGACCTTGGGGTTGAGGAGATTGCTCGTCATCCCGCTGCGGACCGCGCTGCCGGGGCTCTGGACGGGCATTGCCTCGGCCTCGGCGGCCGTCGGCCGATTGCGGGGCAGAGACTTCCAGATCGCCGTGCAGCCCAACCAGACCAGATAGCAGGCTCCCGCGATCCGAACGACGTCGTAGGCGATGGTGGAAGCGGCCAGGAGAGCGGTGAGGCCGATGAGGCTGGCAATGGCCCAGACGGCGTGGCCCATCTCGACTCCGACGACTGCGTCGAAGCCCGAACGCCTGCCGTGAAGCAGTGTTGAACGCAGCACGATCATCAGATCGATCCCGGGCGTGGCCGCGCCGATCACAGCCACAAGGGCTCATGCCAACAGCTGGTGTGAATCCATGTCAGTCTCTCGAACTGTTCGTCATCGAATGAGGTGCATCGGTTCAGCGTACTCTCTCACTCGGTCTCGCGCTTGCTTAGCCGGTTTCGTACTCTCTCAGTCGGTCTCGTCTGGTGGTGCTGCCGGACCCTGTCAGATGTTTGCGGTTGTGGCGGCATCGGTCGTGGCGGTTGTTGCGCCGGCGGTCGTGGCGGCAGCTGCGTCGGCGGGAGCCTCAGCCCCAGAACTGAGTTCGGCAAGGAGTCGGCCGTTGAGGGCGAACGCGGTCAGCGTCTCGTCGATGACGAGCTGTTCATCACCACCGTTGGCCCCGATCTCATCGAGACGGCTGCGGTAGGCGTCCTTGTACGGTTTCGTCTTGCCCACCTTCGTGAAGTCCCACATGGTCAGCGCGTCTGCGGGCACAGAATAGTGGCGTCCCATGAGAGCGCCGATGGCCTGACCGCCGGAGAGGTCGCCGAGGTAGCGGGTGTAGTGGTGGGCGATGAGCTGCTCCGGTCTCGTGAGCCGGTTGAGATGGTCGGCGTAGGTCTCAGCACTGGCCGTCACCGTCGATCCGGAGTCCCCGAGAGCCTGTGGTGCAGCGTTTGGGCGTTGGCGTGCAGCGCTGGCCCCCAACTTTTCCAGGTCGCTGTGGATGCGGTTGGTTCGGAACAGGGCCGAATTGTGGAACGGAGCGACGAGCGGACTGTCGGCGAATTCCCGAGTCTTCGACTCAAGGGCAGCATAGATGAGAGCGTACTGCGTGAGCAGGAGCGAATAGGCGCGCACGTCGAGTCGGCCCTCCATCAGATCGACCATGAAACTGGTGTGCTCAACCTCGTCGTGGATTGTGGCTGTGCTGGCCTTGAGTTGAGCTGAGAATGGTTCAGCCATGATGCTTCCTCATTGAGAGATCGGTGATCCGGAAGTGTCTCGATCGTCCGGGCAACTACAGTACTTGTTTTCATCTTAGCCTAGCCTGCCCTTACCGGTAACCCTGCCCTCTGTGACCATTGCCAAAGGGTAGGCTGGAGGCATGGAAAGAGTGCAATTGGCCGACACGAATCTGATGGTCCACCCGCTGCATCTGGGAGGAAATCCCTTCGGCTGGGGTGCAGACAGGGATCAGAGCTTCGCGGTCCTCGACGCCTACGCCGAGGCGGGTGGAAACTTCATCGACACAGCGGATGCCTATTCCGCGTGGGTCGACGGCAACTCCGGTGGCGAGTCGGAGACCATCATCGGCGAATGGATGGCCTCACGCGGCAATCGCGATGACATGGTCATCGCCACCAAGGTCGGAGCCCATCCGAAGCGCAGAGGCCTCGACCCGGCCAATATCCGCAAATGCATCGACGCCTCCCTGCGCCGTCTCGGAACGGACCACGTCGATGTCTACTACGCACACTCCGACGATGAGAGCATCGATCAGGTGGCAGTGGCAGAGACCTTCGACGCTCTGGTGCGCTCCGGGAAGGTCAGCTACCTCGGCGCTTCGAACTTCACCGTGGACCGTCTGCAGTCGGCGATGAAGATCAGCGCACAGTATTCCCTGGCCTGCTACCGCGTCGTCCAGGACCGCTACAACCTCGTCTCCCGAGGTGCCGTCGACGCCCAGAAGCAGGAATATCTGCGGGCCCAAGGCATCGCCGAACTGCCCTTCCACTCCCTGGCCTCGGGCTTCCTCACCGGAAAGCACACCGGAGGAGACGCCACGGGAAGCGTGCGCGGTGAACGCGTGGCCGACTTCCTCGAGAACCAGGAGGCGCTGCGTGCCCTCGAGATCCTCGACGATGTGGCCTCGGCTCACAACGCCAGCATGACCGCGACCACTCTGGCTTGGCAGCTGTCACACGATTTCATTCCCTCCACCATCGCCTCGGCGCGGGTGCCCGAGCAGTTGACCCAACTGCTTGCCGGAACCGAACTGAAGCTGGCCGATGACGAGATCACGGCCCTCAACGAAGCGTGGGTGGAAGCATGACGACGACCAGTCCACGCCTCGTCAACTGGGAGAACGGGACCGATCTGGTCATCGAACTGCCCTTGGCAGCCGACGTCGCGAGCGTCTGGGCCAAGCTCGTCGATAGTGAGACCGCCGGCTCCTGGTTCGCGTCGTTCGCAGTCGACGACACTGCTGCCGAAACTGACAGTGTTGAGACGAGCAGTGTCGATTCGGACAGCTATGAGGCGACTGACTCGGACGCCGAAGAGGCGAGCGGCGACGGCGGGAATACCAACCCGGCGATCACCTTCGACCTCGGCGAGACCCAATTGCACGGTGAGATCCTCAGCTGCGAGGCCGAGGACCACGTCCTCGTCGAACTCGAGGACTTCGGCGTGCTGGGGATGCAGCTGCTCGGCCTCGAACTCACGGATGGGGACGCGACCCTTCTGGTATTCACCCAATCCGCCCCCGACGTTGAGAGCGCACGTCTGAAAGCCGCGGACTTCGGGCCGATGTGGGACACCCACCTGCGCCTGTTCGCTCGAGTCCTCGGACTGGACGTCGTCGAGGCAGGCGAGTCGGAGCTGCTCGCCCTCTATGCGGACCTCGAACTTGAGGACAGTCAGGACGCCGAGAGCGAGGCGAACGAGGCATGAGCGAACCCCTGGTGCTGGGCATCGAATCCTCGTGCGACGAGACCGGAGTCGGAATCGTCCGGGGTCGAACGCTTCTGACCAACACAGTCTCCTCCTCGATGGACGAACACGTTCGCTTCGGCGGCGTGGTCCCCGAGGTGGCCTCACGGGCACACGTGCAGGCGATCGGACCGGCCATCGCCTCGGCCTGCGATCAGGCAGACATCGCCTTGAGCGACCTTGACGCGATCGCTGTCACTGCAGGTCCCGGGCTCAGCGGTGCATTGATGGTCGGAGTCGGAGCCGCCAAAGGCCTCGCGGCGGCACTCAACCTGCCGCTCTACGGGGTCAACCACCTCGCCGCGCATGTGGCTGTGGACCTCATCGCTGACGACACCGACGGACTGACCACACCGACCATCGCGCTCCTCGTATCCGGCGGGCACACGGAGATCCTGCGCATCGGAGACGTCGTCGACGACATCGAACTCATCGGCGCCACGATCGACGATGCCGCCGGCGAAGCCTTCGACAAGACCGCACGGCTGCTGGGGCTCAACTACCCCGGCGGCCCCAACATCTCCAAAGCCGCCCTCGGGCAGCTCGACGGCAGCGGGGTTCCCGGCGATCGCAGCGCGGTGAAGTTCCCGCGCGGCTTGGCGAAGAAACAGGACCTGCGCGACCCAGAACGCCGCTACAATTTCTCGTTCTCCGGACTCAAGACCGCGGCGCTGCGTGAAGTCACGAAGGCCGAAACCCTGGGCACCGACCTGCGTGTGGCCGACATCGCCGCCGGATTCGAAGACGCCGTCGTCGACGTTCTCGTGACGAAGACGCTGCTGGCCGCTGCCGACACCGGAATCAACCACGTCGTACTCGGTGGGGGAGTCGCCGCGAACTCTCACTTGCGTGAGGTGCTTGGAGCCCGATGCGCCGAGGCGGGGGTGAGGCTGCGCGTGCCGCCGCTGGGCCTGTGCACGGACAACGGGGCTATGGTCGCAGCCCTCGGATCCGAACTCGTGCGCCGCGGGATCGGACCGAGCGACCTGTCATTCGCAGCAGTCTCTTCATTGGATGTCGATCATGTCCTCGTCTGACCCGAACGCCGGCGACCAGAACGCCTACACACACGACACGAGCGGTGCCTCACGCGATGAGACCGCCTACGGTCCGAACTCGAAGGATCTGCCCGACTTCCTGCCGACTCGGCGATCAGGCGACGGATGGACTCTCGGTTCGGACGGGCAGAAGCATTGGGGACTCAACGGTGCCGCAGGGCTGATGCTGCTCGATCCCGAGCAGGGGATCCTCATGCAGCACCGCGCCCTGTGGTCGGTCGAAGGAGGAACCTGGGGCTTCCCCGGTGGTGCCCGTGACCTGGGTGAATCCGCCATCGACGCGGCCGTTCGCGAGTCCTTTGAGGAAGCAGGCGTTCCCGACCTAGAGGCCGAGGGCATCGAAATCCTTGAGACCTACGTCCTCGACCTCGGCGATTGGTCGTACACGACGGTCATCGCTCGGACCCTGCGTCATTTCGAACCGGTCATCAACGACCCCGAGAGCATCGAGCTCGCGTGGGTGCCGATCGACCGGCTCACCGATTACTCGCTGCACTCCGGGGTCGCCGCGTCGCTTCCGGCGCTGTTGGAGCTCCTCCGCCCGCATCTCTGATCACAGGGCTGGAGGGCTGGAGGCTGGAGGCAACAGGGCTGGAGGGCTGGAGGCACAAGATGCCCAGGCCGCTCGGGGCGGGCGTCGTCGAAACACCGGTGCCCTGCCAAGACAACTGTGCGCACACGTATGTCTCGGCACAGCGCCGGTGTCTCGGCGCGGGAGTGTTGGCTAGCGCCGGTGTCTCGGCGCGGGAGGAGAGTCGCCTCAGGTGTATGAGGTGCGAAGGTCGCTGATCAGCGAACGAGTCACCTCGGTCAGCGATTCGGTTTCCCTGTACACCTTCTGCAGCCTCTGATAGGGCACACCACGGTCAATGATCGAGGCGATGGACTTCAGCTCGTCGACGCAGCCCAGACGTTCGGCCACCGGGGTCAGGTGGGTGATCTCATCGGCCAAACATTCGGTGACGAGGCGTTCATCAGCCTCGGCGTTTTCGATGATGATGGCGTCCATGCCGTAGCGAGCTGCACGCCACTTGTTCTCGTCGTGGAACCAGTCGGGCATCGTCGGCAGTGACTCACCGGCGTCGAGGCGGGCGGAGAAGTCGTCGACGAGGCACTGGATGAAGGCCGTGATCGCGGTGATCTCCTCAAGCGTGGGCAGACCGTCGCAGACTCTGACCTCGACGGTTCCCCAGTTCGGGGCGGGCCGGATGTCCCAGCGGATCTCATTGATGTTGTCGATGATGCCGGTGGTGAGCATGTCGTCGACGTACTTCTCGTAGTCCGGCCATTGCTCGAATTGGAACGGCAGTCCTGCCGTCGGCAGCTGTTGGAACATCATCGCCCGGTTCGAGGCATAACCGGTGTCGGTTCCGCCCCAGAACGGTGATGATGCGCTCAGGGCCTGCAGGTGGGGGACGTAGGCGAGGAGTGCGTTGACGATCGGCAGCACCTTGTCGCGGGAGTCGATGCCGACGTGGACGTGCACACCGAAGATGAGCATGTTCCGTCCCCACCACTGGGTGCGATCGACGAGCTCGAGGTAGCGGTCCTTGGCCCGGACTTCCTGCGACTGCCACTGTGCGAACGGGTGCGTTCCGGCCGACATGAGTTCGATTCCGCGTCCCTCGGTCAGCGTGCGCAGGGCAGCCATGGACGAAGCCAGGTCTTCGACGATTCCGGACACCTGTTCGTGGATACCGGTGACGAGCTCGATCGTGTTCGTGAGCATCTCGCCCACGATCTGCTTCTCGAATTCGGGTGCACACTGCGCGACATCGGCAAGCAGAACCTCGGCGGCGGGAGTCAGATCCAGGCTCTCCCCGTCCAACAATGCCAGTTCCCATTCGACTCCGAGCGTGGAGCGGGGTGAGCGTGCGAAATCGACCATGGTTCGATCATAGTGTTCCGCACTCGATTTTCTGGCTTCCGCCCGCTTAACGGGCGTCACATTCAGGCCGCATGCTCGGCCTCGTCGGGCAGCCGTGCACCGGAGTGCGAATCGAAGAGATGGAGGCGTGAGAGCTCTGGGACGGCTCTGATCATGTCTCCTCTGGCCACGCGCGTTCGCCCGTTGACTCTGGCCACGATCGGGATGTCCTCCGCAGATGCCGTCGCCCGACCGTGCACGTAGGCATCGGCACCGAGCTCCTCGACCAGGTCGACCGTGACTTCCAGGCCGCCGGTCGTCTCGACTCGGAAGTCCTCGGGGCGGATCCCTGCCGTCACCCGAGCATCCGTGAGCGCTGCGCGCTGGGCGTCACTGAGCCGGAACTCGGACTCACCGATCCGCAGCGCTCCATCCTGGAGAGGCAGGTCGATGAGGTTCATGGCAGGCGAGCCCATGAAGCCCGCGACGAAGAGATTGGTGGGACGGTCGTAGAGGGCTCGCGGAGTATCCACCTGCTGCAGCCGTCCGTCGGCGAGCACTGCGACGCGATCGCCCATCGTCATCGCCTCGACCTGGTCGTGGGTGACGTAGACAGTGGTGACGCCGAGGCGGCGTGTGAGGGAGGCGATCTGTGCACGTGTCTGCACTCGCAGCTTGGCATCGAGGTTGGACAGTGGTTCGTCCATGAGGAAGACCTGAGGAGAGCGTACGATGGCCCGACCCATGGCCACACGTTGCCGTTGTCCGCCGGAGAGAGCCTTCGGCTTCCGGTCGAGATAGGGCTCGAGGTCGAGCAGCTGGGCGGCCTCACGCACCCGTTGCCTGCGTTCGGTCTTGGACACTCCGGCGATCTTGAGCGCGAAGGCCATGTTCTCACCGACGCTCATATGAGGGTAGAGCGCATAGTTCTGGAACACCATTGCGATGTCCCTCTCGCGGGGCGAGACGCCGGTGACATCGTCCGGACCGATTCTGATGTATCCGCCGTCGACGGGTTCGAGGCCGGCGAGCATCCGCAGAGTCGTGGATTTCCCGCAGCCGGAGGGACCGACGAGGACGAGGAACTCGCCATCGGCGATGTCGAGGCTGATCTCGTTGACTGACGGGGTGAGCGCCTCTGGGTACTGGCGCGTTGCCTTGTCGAAAGTGACTGTTGCCATGGTGAATCTCAACCTTCCACGGGTGCGCGGGCACCCGACGATCCGCGGTGATCATTGTCTGAGTTCTCGTGGGCGGGACTGGTGCTGCCGATGACGTTGGGGTCGGGAGCGAGGCTGGTGTGTGCGAACGAGCGATACTGCCTACGGACCTGTGACGGTCTCGGATGCAGAGTCGCGACGAGTTCGACCTGCCACCTCGGCGAGGAACCGGTCAGTGTCCAGGCCGCCTGCCGGGCAGCCCCGATGGCCACGTATTCGGCCTGTTCGGGCACGTCGATGGGGACGGTGAAGATGTCTCTGGCCACTTCCCGCACTGCCGGATTGCGGGCCGCTCCGCCGATGAGGAGTAGTCGTTCGGCGGTGACGCCTTGCCGCAGCACCGCGTCGAGACCGTCCGCCAGCCCGCACAGCATGCCTTCGACGAAGGCGCGAGCCACGTTCTCCGGGGAGGAGTTTGCCAAGGTCATGCCCTCCAACCGGGCTGTCGCATCCGGAAGATTGGGGGTGCGCTCGCCCTCGAAATAGGGGACGAGGGTGAGCCCGTTCGCCCCCGGCTCCGAGGCAAGGGCAAGCGCGGCCACATCGGAATGGCTGGCCCGCAGCAGCGCTGCTGCGGAGTCGAGGACGCGGGCGGCGTTGAGGGTGGCGACGAGCGGAAGCCGCCCACCATCGGCGGAGGCGAATCCCGCGACCGTTCCGGACGGATCGTTGATCTCCAACCTGGTCGGGCTGAAGACCGTCCCCGAGGTGCCGATCGAGATG
Organism: Brevibacterium sp.; assembly: GCA_030457025.1. Lineage (GTDB taxonomy): Bacteria > Actinomycetota > Actinomycetes > Actinomycetales > Brevibacteriaceae > Brevibacterium. Next base: position 16,868 of record JAKDSA010000008.1, read on the forward strand.
ACGACATCTCCCGGAACAGCTCCGAGGCCCAGTGCAGCAGCCGCATTGTCCCCGGCACCGGGACCGACGAGGATGCCCTCGGGAGTGCGGCCGGCACTGTCGTGGGGGCGCAGAACTCGGGGGAGCAGAACAGCTTCGTCGCGGGGACTGACCACGATGGGTCCGGTGTCCTCGTGCGTCTGGGAACCAGCTGCTTCCCGTGCTGAGGTGCCGAACGCTGTGCGGAAGAGTTCGAAGTCGTAGTCTCCGGTGACCGCGGAGAAGTACGCGGTGCCGCTGGCATCGGAGGCGTCCGTGACGAGCGCCTCCAGGTTCGGTCCCCGTGGGGCCTCTGAGCTGGAGGGCCCATAGCCCAGCAGTCGCCAGGTCAGCCAGTCATGGGGCAGAGCCACGGCCGCGACCCGGGAGGCATTGTCCGGTTCGTGGTCGCGCAGCCACCGCAGTTTGGCCCCGGTGAAGGACGCGACGGGAACGACGCCTGCCCGGTCGACGAACTCATCGGCACCGACTTCTGCGAGGAGTGCCCGTGCTGCCCCGTCACTGCGCAGATCGTTCCACAGCAGAGCGTCGCGGATGACCTCCCCGCTTCTGTCGAGGGCGAGGAGTCCATGCTGCTGTCCGCTGATGCTGACGGCGGCGACATCGGCGAACCCACCTGCATCGCAGACCGCCTGACGCAGTGCCGACCACCAGGCTTCGGGGTCGACCTCTGTGCCGGCAGGGTGCGGGGCCGATCCGGTGCGCAGGACTTCGCCCGTGAAGGGATCGACGATGACGACCTTGCAGCTCTGCGTCGACGAATCAACACCGGCCACCAGCCTGCGATCGGCAGTCATCGGGACTCCTCGGTCTGCGAGGCCGGCAGTGCTCCGGTCGGTGGGTCCACCAGCAACTCGGTCGGCGAGCTGTCGAGGATCTCCTGGGCCAGCGCCTCGTCGACGATGGCGACATCGAGGATTCCGGCGGCGCAGGCTGCACGAACAGCCTCGGCGCGCTGTGCTCCACGAGCCACCCCGACGGTTGTCGTCGCATTTCGCAGCTGGTCGAGGGTGACGGCGATGACGCGGTCATCGATGGTGTCGACCTCGATTCCGGCGGCGTCGAAGAGGCGACCGGAGGCTTCGGCCACCGCGCCGTCGGCCAGCCCTGCCGCTCGCTGTTGGGGACTGCACTTCTCCCACACCGAGGACTGTCCCTCGGCCCAGGCGGCGACCGAGATCACGGCGAGGTCGAGATCGTCCGCTGCGGTCAGGGCGCTGGAGAGCTCCGGCAGGGCGCTGAGATCTGCGGCGGTGTCGGCCTCGGTGACCAGCAAGGGAGCTGGCAGCCGGACCATGGTCACCGCGGGGTCCTGTCCCAGCCGGGCGAAGATTCCAGCACTGGGCCGATGCGAACCGAGTTGGAGTGCACCGGCGAGCTGGACGACTGTGCAGCGGGGGAGAGCAGGGGTGAATTCCGCTGCTGCATCGAGTGTGCGCGACCAGGCCAGACCGATGCGCATTCCAGGACGGGCGCGCCGATCGACGTAGGCCAGTGCGGCCCGACCCATTCGCTGAGCAGCGTCGACGTCAAGCTCGGCCTCGTGCTCGAATGCGACGATGACCGCTGACTTCAGTCCGAGGGCCGACGCGAGCCGTTCGGCCGCACCGTCCTCGTCGGCGGCGTCGGCTTCGATGGAGATCGTGACGACTCCGCTGTCAACGGCCTCCTGAAGCAGTCGGGCGACTTGGAACCGGCTGAGTCCGTGTGCTTTGCCGATCTCCACCTTCGAACCGCCCTGGACGTAGTGCTCTCTGGCCAGCTGAGCCAGGAACCGGCGGTGTCTGGCAGTGGGTGCAGTGCTCATGGCTCTCCCTTCAGGATCGATGGCGACGACGCTACCGCTCATCTGTGACCTATTGCACATCTGATCAGATTATGACACAGTATTGCACATATGAGCACAGGTGCTCATATGTATTTCGTCAAGCACACCCGACGGCGGGCGGCAATCCCGCAATGATGAGGGAAGGCAATTACGATGAAGCAGAAGATCACGCGCCGGGCTGCCACAGCGGCGGCCATCGGAGTGGTCGGAGCACTCACACTCGCAGGGTGTGGTGGCGCCGGGGGCAGTTCGAGCGGCGGAGACAATGAAGAAGTCAACGTTCTCATGGTCAACAACCCGCAGATGCAGGACCTGCAGAAGCTCACCGCGGATCATTTCACGAACGACACCGGCATCACGGTCAACTACACGGTGCTGCCGGAGAACGAGGTTCGCGCCAAGATCGGTCAGGAGTTCTCAGCACAGGCCGGCAATTATGACGTGGCCTCGATGTCGAACTACGAAGTGCCGACATACGCCGAGAACGGGTGGCTGACCTCGATGAATGACGGGGTGGTCGATGCCGAGGGCTTCAACCAGGACGACATCCTCGCGCCGATGGCCGAATCGATGACCTATGAGGATGAGATCTACGGCGAACCGTTCTATGGAGAAGGGTCCTTTCTGATGTATCGGAAGGACATCTTCAAGAAGGCGGGCGTGACGATGCCGGACAATCCTACCTGGGACGAAGTCGCTGATCTGGCCGAGAAGGTCGACGGCGCTGAGAAGGGAACCAAGGGAATCTGCCTGCGCGGCCTGCCCGGATGGGGAGAGATGTTCGCGCCCCTGACCACCGTGGTCAATACCTTCGGCGGCACATGGTTCGACGAGAACTGGGATGCTCAGGTTGACTCCGAGGAGTTCAAGGAGGCGACGAACTTCTACGTCGACCTCATCAAGGACCACGGCGAATCAGGGGCACCGCAGGCCGGCTATACCGAGTGCCTGACCAATCTGCAGCAGGGCAACGTGGCGATGTGGTACGACTCGACGGCGGCCACCGGCACCCTCGAAGCCGATGACTCACCGGTCAAAGGCAAGATCGGCTATGTCGCAGCACCGGTGAAGGAAACGAAGTCGAGCTCGTGGCTCTACACCTGGGCATGGGGCATCCAGGCGGCGGGCACGAACCAAGACGCTGCCAAGCAGTTCGTCGCGTGGGCCTCATCGCAGGACTACGAGGAGACCGTAGCCGAGGAACTGGGCTGGCAGCACGTGCCGGCAGGCAAACGCGCCTCGACCTATGAGAACCCGGACTATCAGAAGGCCGCGGAACCGTTCTACAAGCAGACCGAGGACGCCATCGAATCGGCCGATCCGAAGAATCCCGGTGTGCAGCCGCGCCCGACTCTCGGAGTGCAGTTCGTGACCATTCCCGAATTCGCCGACCTGGCGACGGGAATCTCCGAGGACATCAGCTCGGCGATTGCCGGGCGCACCACGGTGGACAAGGCGCTGGAGAAGGGACAGAAGGAAGCAGAGAAGGTCGGAGACAAGTACAAGAAGTGAATGCGGCGCCTCGGGCGCAGGCCTAAGCGTCTGCGCCCGAGCTCCCGGCTCCCCACCGCCATCCATCACCGGAGGTCGTCCATTGTCAGCACCTGCCCAAGACCGCCGAACTCAGGCGGCGTCCGCGACCGAATCGCCCGCGGTCACCTCGCCCAGGCTCACGGCCCCGAGCGCCCGAAAACGATGGTCCCTGCGAGCCCCGATGCTGCCGGCGCTGATCTTCGTCATCCTCGTCACGCAGATTCCATTCGCGATCACGATCGTCATCTCGTTCATGAAATGGAACGCTGCCTATCCTGATGACATCAGCTTCGGCACCGTGGCGAACTACGTCACCGTCTTCACGGACGCCGACCTGCTGCGTGCGGTGTTCGTGACCGTGGGTCTGACCGTCTCGGTCGTTTTGGTCTCGGCAGTGCTGGGTTTGGCCATCGCGCTTCTCCTCGATCGCAAGTTCATCGGACGCGGGCTCGTGCGCACGCTGATGATCACCCCATTCCTGATCGTGCCCGTGGCTGCGGCTCTGCTGTTCAAGCATGCGATCTTCAACCCCTCCTACGGGCTGGTCAACGGGCTGCTGACCACTGTCTTCGGCGAGAATGCGCCGCAGCCGGACCTCATGAGCACGTATCCGCTGCTGGGAATCGGCATCGTGCTCGTCTGGCAGTGGACCCCGTTCATGATGCTCATCATGCTCGCGGGTCTGCAGTCGCGTCCCCTGGACGTCTACGAGGCGGCACTGGTCGACGGCGCCGGACCAGGACAGACATTCCGCTTCATCACCTTGCCGCACCTGCGTCGCTACATCGAACTCGCGGCTCTGCTCGGCACGATCTACATCGTGCAGAACTTCGACACCGTCTTCACCATGACCTCCGGCGGACTCGGAACCGCGAATCTGCCCTATGTCATCTACCAGGAGTTCTTCGTGGCCCAAGACTACGGAGTCGCTTCCGCCGTCGGCGTCATCGTCGTCATCGCCTCGCTCATCATCGCGACCTTCGCACTGCGAACCGCATCCACCCTGCTCAAGGAGGAGAACTCATGAGCACTCGAGACCTCACGGCGTCACCGGGTGCCTCCGACCCCGCGGGCGCCAATCGTTCCGGGCAGAAGGCGGGTGCATCGCGGCGTCCGGGACAGCGCCGAATCGGCAAAGTCCTGCTCGGCCTCCTCGCCTGGATCATCGGAATCCTCTTCGTGTCCCCGCTGCTGTGGATGCTGGTGACCAGCCTGCATGCAGAGACCGACGCATCGACGAACCCGCCCAGTTTCTTTGCCCCGCTGACGCTGGACTCCTATGCCAACTTCTTCGGCGGAAGCAGCGGTGCGAACCCGTGGCCCTTCCTCATCAACTCGGCGGTCGCGGCTATCGTCTCCACCCTCATCGTGCTGGTCCTGTCGACCCTGGCCGCGTATGCCCTGGCCATTCGGCGGATCAAACGCTGGTCAGACGTCTTGTTCTTCCTGCTCTCGACCAAAATGCTGCCGATGGTTGCCGGGCTGCTGCCCGTCTACCTGGTCGCGCAGATGTTCGGCATCCTCGACACCTGGCTGCTGCTCATCATCATCTACTCGGCGATGAACATGCCCATCGCCGTGTGGATGATGCGATCGTTCCTCGCCGAGGTGCCGGTTGAAGTGCTCGAGGCCGCTGAGCTCGACGGTGCCAGGCTTCCCCGTGTCTTCATGAAGATTCTGCTGCCCCTGACCGCGCCCGGTCTGGCAGCTACGGCACTCATCTGCTTCATCTTCTCGTGGAACGAACTGCTGTTCGCCAACGTCCTGACCTCAACGGCGGCATCGACGGCACCCGTGTTCCTCACCAGTTTCGTCACGTCCCAGGGACTGTTCCTGTCCCAGGTGTGCGCGGCCTCGCTGATCATTTCAGTGCCGGTGCTCGTCGCCGGCATCGCGGCCCAGGACAAACTCGTCCAGGGCCTGTCGATGGGTGCAGTGAAGTGATGCTCGGTCGCCTCAGTCGACATCCGACCCGGTGCAACCAGTCCACCCGAGGAACAGGGGAGAGATGATGACGGATTCTACGGACATGCTGTCTCTGCATGGATCGAACCTCGACCGGATTGCGGCTCGCGGGGTGAGAGTGCCGGGCTACGACCGGAGCACAGTGACTCCGGGCATCGTGCATTTCGGCGTCGGGGGTTTCCACCGCGCCCACATGGCCGTGGTCCTCGATGACCTCATGGCTGCGGGTCGAGCCGCGGAATGGGGAATCGTGGGAGCCGGCGTTCTGCCTCACGATGTGCGGATGCGCGACGCGCTGGCGGGACAGGATCACCTCTACTCGCTGACGCTCAAGCACCCCGACGGAACCCGACAACGACGAGTGATCGGGTCGATCATCGACTACCGCTACGGACCCGACGACCCGCAGGGGCTCGTGGACCTCCTCGGCGAGGAAAGGATCCGCATCGTCTCGCTCACGGTCACCGAGGGCGGATACAACGTCAACCCGGTGACCGGGGAGTTCATCGCCGACGACGCGATGATCGCAGCCGATGCGGCCGCACTGGCCGCGCGGCAGCTGCCGCGCACGGTCTTCGGCTATGTCATCGAGGCTCTGCGCCGTCGCCGCGACGCCGGCGTGGCCCCATTCACCGTGCAGTCGTGTGACAACATCTCGGAGAACGGCAATGTGGCGAAGAAGATGTTCGGCGCCTTCGCCGGCCTCGTCGATCCCGAACTCGCAGCATGGATCGACGCCCATGTGGCCTTCCCGAACGCGATGGTCGATCGCATCACCCCGGCCACCACCGACGAGGACAGGGCCGAGCTGAGTGAAGAGACCGGTCTGGAGGATGCCTGGCCTGTGGTGGCCGAGCCCTTCTTCCAATGGGTGCTCGAAGACAGCTTCACCTCGGGGCGGCCCCCTTACGAATCGGCGGGTGCCCAGGTCGTCGATGATGTCAGACCCTACGAGCACATGAAGCTGCGTCTGCTCAACTCCGGGCACCAAGGCCTGGCCTACTTCGGCCTCCTCGCGGGCTACACCTACGCTCATGAAGCCATGGAGAACCCCGATATCGCTGCCTACCTGCGCAGATACATGGACGAGGAAGGCACTCCCAGTCTTGAGCCGCTGCCCGGGATCGACCTCGACGGGTACAAGGATTCGCTCATCGAGCGGTTCAGCAACCCCGAGATCCGTGACACCTTGGCCCGCCTCGGCGCCGAATCCTCGGACCGCATCCCCAAATGGCTGGTCCCCGTCATCATCGACAATCTGGCCTCTGGTGCCCCGGTGGAAGTCGCGGCAGCCATCTGCGCTTCCTGGGCCCGTTACGCCGAAGGCAGTGATGAGCAGGGGGCAGCGTTCACCATCGTCGACCGCTTTGCCGAGGAGTTGCAGCGGGTCGCGAAGGCACAGTCCGCGGATCCCTTGGCCTTCGTCCGACAGGGTCAGTTCTTCGGACCCGTGGCGAACGACTCCCACTTCGCCGGTCCTTACCTCGCAGCTCTTCGCTCACTGCATGAGCGCGGCGCGAAGGAGACCGTTCGACGGATTGCCGTCCACGAGAAGCTCTGAGGCAACGCGGACGTGAGAACAGACGCCGAACTCCGCGTCGGTGGCAGACACCGTCGTCCTTCGTCCGCCGATTCAGCTTCGGCGATTAGCATGGGGCTATGCGACCCAGACTTTCCATCATCGCTGCGACCGCCGTGCTCGTACTGACCGGCTGCTCCGGCGGAACGTCCGATCCGCAACCGGAGAAGACCGGGGGAGCCGGAGCGTCGCAATCGGCCCAGAAGGCCGAACCCGAAAAGGCCGCGGAGCCGGCGGATATCACCCCCGCGGACTTCGCGGACGAGGCCAAGCAGATCGTTGACTCGTTCTCCGAGGATGAACTCGCCGGGTCCCTCATCATCGGCACCTGGTCAGGCGCCGACACTCAGACCGGGGTGAACCTGGTGAAGAAGAACAACCTCGGCGGGGTCATCATCATGGCCGACAACCTGCCCGAGGATCCAACGCCTGGCCAGGTCAAGGACGTCACCGAGGCAATCAACGGGGCCCGCTCCACAGGGCAGGCTGTGTCGATCGGCGTCGATCAGGAGGGCGGTCCGGTATCGCGGCTGAGCACCGGGGCACTGCCGTTCCCGCCGCTCATGGCGCTTTCGGCCACCCAGGATCCCGAGCTGACGCAGGCAGCGACGAAGGTGCAGGGCCAGAACCTCACCGATCTGGGCTTCACGATCGATTTCGCCCCGGATGCCGATGTCACCACCGGTGAGAAGGACGTGGCCATCAACGTGCGCTCGGCCGGGGATGATCACGAGGACGTCGCCGAGGTCGTCGCCGAGGCCGCAACCGGCTACCACCTCGGCGGTGTCGCCAGTTCCGCGAAGCACTTCCCCGGCCACGGTCGTCTTCACGTCGATTCGCACAAGAGCCTGCCGGTGTCGAAGAAGAGCATCAAGGAACTCGAAGACTCGGATCTGCTGCCGTTCAAGTCCGCAGTCGACGCCGGCATCCCCATGGTGATGATGGGACACATCGGCCTGCCGGATGCGAAGACGACGCCGGCGACGCTGAACAAGAAGGCCTACCAGGCACTGCGTGAGACGCTGAACTTCGACGGAGTCATCATCACCGACGCACTCAACATGAAGGCCGTGAACCAGAACCTGGGTGGGGGAGAGACCGTCAAGGCGCTGGCCGCCGGTGCCGACCTCGCGCTCATGCCACCCGATTCCGCCGCCGCCCAGCAGGCAGTCGTCACGGCGATGAACCACGGTGACCTGAAGAAGGGCGAGCTGGAGAAGAAGGCCGAGCGCGTGGTCGCGATGCAGCTGGCCACGGCCGAGACTCAGAAGGCGATCGCCGATGCCGACGGCTCCGGTGGGGCCGACTCCGGGGGAGCAAGCGCCGAGGATCCGCAGCAGGTGCTGACCGATGTGGCCGAGGAGTCCCTGACGGTCCTCAAAGGCACATGCTCCTTCGACGGCACCGACTCGATCTCCATCGTCGGTGGTGGTGAGAAGGAGAAGACCGCGCTGACGAAGGCGGCGAAGGATGCGGGGCTTGAGGTCGCCTCCGGTGGCACGAGCGTGAGCCTGAGCCCGAACACCTCCGCCGAGGTGGCGGTGGGCACCGCTGCACCGTGGACGATGCGCAACACCCCGGCGAAGACGGCAGTCACCGCCTATGACAGCAACCCCAATGCGCTGAAGGCCGTGGCGAAATGGCTCAAGGGCGACCTCAGCGCCTCGGGCACACTGCCCGTCGAATACGAGGGAAGTGAAGCGGCACCCGACTGCGGCTGAGGCGACAGCCGACTGCGGCTGAGGCGACAGCGGGCATGCAGAAACCCCTCGCCAGGCTGGGACCATCAAGCCGGGCGAGGGGTTTCTGTGTGAACTGGATCAGAGAACGCGGATGAAGGTGACGTTGCCCATCCAGCTGTAGCTGCGCTTCGAGGTGCCTGAACCTGGGGAGCCGGCATCGTACATCTGTCCGCCACCGGCGTAGATGCCGACGTGGCCGGGGTGCCAGATGAGGTCACCGGGCTTGGCCTCCGACTGGGAGACAACCGTGCCGGATGCCTTCTGTGCACCGGAGCTGCGAGGCAGGTTGACGCCGACCTTGCTGTAGACCCAGGAGGTGTAGCCGGAGCAGTCCCAGCCGCTGCTCTGGGAATTTCCGCCGTAGACGTATGGAGTGCCGACGCCCTTGGCAGCCCAGGCGAGTACCTGCTCAGCCTTCGAGCCATCGATCGAGCCGGCATCGTCGGAGCCGGAGTCTTTGCTCTCGCCCTTATCCGAGTCGCCGGAATCCGAGGAGCCGGTGTTGGCAGATTCGGACGAGTCACCGGAGTTGTCCTCGGCGGGTTCTGGCTTCGGCTCAGGCTTCGGGGCGTCCTCTTCTGCGGTTTCAACGGGCTTCGGCTTTGGTTTCGGCTTGGGCTTGGGAGCGGCCTCAGCAGTGACGTTCTCGACGTCTGCGCCGAACGAAGCGCCCTGCTTCGCGTCCTTGTCCTTGGATGACGAGCCTTGACCAGTGTCGACGGTCGCGGTCTGGTTCTTGAACTCAACCTGGCTCTGAGCCTCTGACTCTGCAGAGACCGAGGCCTTGTCGTCGGTTCCCTGTCCTGCTGCTGGAAGGACGGCTGCGGTGAGCAGACCGCCGCTGGCAGCAACAACGGCTGCACGACGTCCGAAGACGGCGGAATTGGCATTCAGGAGTTCAGTCAGTTCGGTCAAAGGGGTCTTGACCTTGGCTTCTGCGGCGCGGCGGCCATGCTGCTTAGTTGCCACGTTTTCCTCTCGTCACCTATTGGAAGAATCCCAACCGCCACTTTTGGTCCGTAGTGATTTCACATCGAGCGTGGCGTGCGGTTCTCGCTGTGAAGTCGGCACTCTCGTGACCGACCTTCACAACTGTAACCAATCAGTGACCTAATGTCACGTTTCCGTTACATTGAGCAAGAAGTTTTTGTTGAGGCCGATAAAGTTGCAGGTCAGAGGCCTATTGAAGCTGAAGTATTTGTAACAATTGGCCGTTGTTGCGGCGATTCTCTGCAAAGATATGACCGATGTCTCCTCATGCCCACGGAGCGTATGTAACGAATCGGCTTAGGTTCCGGCCCACGTGACAGACCGAAGATGACACTTTTGCAACGGCCTCGGGGCGGTCTCCGGGCGGCCTCGGGGCGGCTTCGGTCCGGCGATTGACCACTCGAACTCGACGATTTCGCTGCTGCATCGCAGCGACGGTCGTCCCCTCGAACTCGACAGAATGCGTGGAGCTCATTCGATGCAACCACGCTGGCGGCAGGCTGCGGTGCCGCCGGGCCGACCGCGTCGACGACGCTGGCTGTGCCGTGCTGCCAATGACGAACGGTCGGCAAGTTCGTTTCGATATTTTTGCTGAGATCGAGGTGAACTTGCCGACCGTTGTCGGTGGAGCCGCTGTTTGTCGGCGGCGGTGGGGCAGGTGGGCCGTCAGGCTCCGGTTGCGACTGGGCGGTCCGGGTCAGAAGACCATCCCGACCAGCTGGCCGGGTAGAGGCTCGACTCGACGCCGAGGCTCGCCAGCGCCAGAGCATTGTGGCAGGCACTGACGCCTGAGCCGCAGTAGACGCCGACGGGCTGATCGAGAGCACCGAGGGCCGAGAAGCGAGAGCGCAGTGACTCATCGTCGAGGAATTTGCCGTCGGCGGTGTTTTCGCTGGCCGGGGCGCTCGTGGCACCGGGGATGTGGCCGGCCTGGGAATCAAGCGGTTCGGTTTCTCCGCGGAAGCGCTCACCGGCGCGGGCATCGAGCAGGACTCCTGTCCACGCTGACGCAGCATCGGCATCGATGACGGGCATCGAATCGGGAGTGATGGTCACGGTGCTCGGCTCCACGGGGTCGCCGGATCCGGTGGCCAGCTCGCCTCCGGCTGCAGCGAATGCGTTCAGGCCGCCGTCGAGGACTCGTGCCTTCATTCCCGCCCACTTCAGCAGCCACCATGCGCGGGCAGCGCCCTGGCCGGAGTTGTCGTCATAGACGACGACATCGGTGAGCTGGTCGATGCCCCAGACCCGGACCTGTTCTTCGAATGCCTCGGCAGACGGCAGCGGGTGGCGTCCCTCAGCGGCTTCGTGGTCGGAGTGTGCGGCGAGTTCCGTGTCCAGATCGACGTAGATCGCACCGGGGATGTGCCCGGCGGCGAAGTCATCGCGACCGTCGGGCTTCTGCAGTGTCCAGCGGACGTCGAGCAGCCTCGGCGTGGATCCGTCGTCGGCGAGGCGAGCGAGAAGCTCGTCGGCGGTGATGAGAACGTCGGAGCGGTTCATGGAGACTCTCCTAGTGAGATGGGGTGAAGGGGGCTGCTGAGTCGGGTGAGGCAGTTCAGCAGGGCTCGTTCAGCAGGGTTGGGTCAGGAGGACGACGTGACGATCACCCAGGCGGGTGAAGATCAGTGTCGCCTTGTCTCCCGCCGGCAGTTTGAGCTGACGCCTGACCTGGTCAGGAACAATATCAGCTCCGCGTTTCTTGATCACGACCGAGCCGATGCCGCGGCTGATGAGGGCCTTGCGCAGGCTGGGGATCTTCGCCGGCAGCACATCGGTGACCTCATAGGTGGTGACCCCGGCAGAGGCCGGTCCTGCGGGCTCGGCATCGGTGGTCAGATAGGCGATCTTCGGGTGGACGCGGCGAGCCTGGAGCGGTCCGCACAGGGCGGTGACGAGTCCGGCGCGCACGATCGCACCGTCGGGTTCGAGGAGGTACTGACCGAGTTCGCCGACGCCGTCTTCATCGTCGTCGGGCAGGTCGTCTTCGTGGACGAGGAGCGTGCGATCACCCATGACGAGGGCGCTGCGTCCAGGACGCTGACGGGCGGCACCGAAGTAGAGGCAGACCTCGACGACTTCACCCGCGTGGGAGACCCACTGTGCCTCAGCCTCGTCGGGGATGAGGCTGTGGTCGAGTGCCGGTCCGAGTTTGACTCCCGCAGATTTCGCAGCGATTGCCTTGTCGATGACCCAGGACAGGGAAGGGGAGAAATCTTCGGGATCGACGATGCGTGCGGTGGCCCCGCTCTTGGTGCCCTTCCCGATCGTGCGTCGGGCCGGGTCGAACCACAGTGCGTCGAATGCGGAGGTGTCGATGTCCTCGGCGCGGGCCTGGTCGACGTCGGCATTGGCCAGATGGCGGAGATTGAAGCTGGCGATGGCGGCAGTCACCTCGTCCGCGTCGACGGCGGTGACCTGGGCGCCCATCCCGGCGAAGGCGAAGGAGTCGGCGCCGATCCCACAGCCCAGGTCAGCGATCGTGGGCGCGGTGTGAGCCGACGTCTCATTGTCACTGTCGGTGCCCTTGACGCCACCGGTGTCCTGGCCCTCGCCGAGGAGTCGGCGGGCATGGTGGGCAGCGACGGGCAGTCGTGTGGCTTGGGCCAGGCCATCGCGAGTGAACAGCATGTCCTCGGCGAACGGGCCGAGCTTCTTCACCGCGTCCTTGCGCAGCTGCGCCTGTGTGAGCAGGCCGGCGGCGACCTCGGCGGAATAGCCCTCCTTGCGCAGCGCCGAGGAACGGGCAAGCTCATCCGCAGGCAGGTCCTCGATCCGGTCGAGCCGGTCGAGGACGGAGACGTCGAGGAGTTCGGTGAGTGTCTGCGGATCCATACTGTTCACCCTATCGTCCTGACTTCGGACCTATGACCTGAATGTGGTGGAGGCGGTCGAAGCCGCGGAGGCAAAGGGAATCGGTGACCGGGGTGTTCGGTGATTGTGCCTGCGAATGAGTGCTGTAAGTTGTTGGCTGTGACGTTATTGACCGCACGCGACATTCGCGAAATCGCCGCTGACATTGGTCTGCGCCCGACTAAGCAGAAGGGCCAGAACTTCGTCATCGACCCCAATACCGTGCGCTCGATCGTCACATCCGCGAAGCTTCAGGGCCACAGCCGCGTCGTCGAGATCGGTCCCGGTCTGGGGTCATTGACACTGGGCCTGTTGGAAGCCGGACACCATGTCACCGCCGTCGAGATCGATGATGTCCTGGCCGCGCGCCTGCCCGCGACGGTCAGCAAGTACGGGCAGACGTCAGCTGACACCGGGGATGTCGCGAACTTCGAGCTCGTCAATGCCGATGCCCTCAGGGTCACCGAACTGCCGAGCGCCCCCGACGCGCTGGTCGCGAACCTGCCCTACAACGTTGCGGTCCCCGTGCTCCTGCACTTCCTCGAGATCTTCCCCAGCCTGCAGTCGGTGCTCGTCATGGTCCAGCTCGAAGTCGCCGAACGACTCGCGGCCGGCCCCGGATCCCGTACCTACGGGGTGCCCAGCGTCAAGGCTCAGTGGTACGGCGACGTCACCTTGGCCGGACGCATCGGCAAGAACGTGTTCTGGCCGGCCCCGAACATCGACTCCGGGCTCGTCCACATCGATGTGACCCGCACTCATCGTGACCCGCATCAGCGCCGACGTCTGTTCAATGTCGTCGACGCAGCCTTCGCTCAGCGTCGCAAGACCCTGCGTGCCGCCCTGGCCACCTGGGCCGGCAGCCCCCAGCAGGCAGAGGAGCTCCTGCATGCCGCCGGAATCGATCCCAGAACCCGCGGTGAGGCCCTCGACGTCGCCGATTTCGAACGACTTGCCGCAGCCGGGGAGGGCGCGGACAGCGCAGCCGCCCCGGACACCGCAGCTCCCGGTGGCGCGAGCGCACACGAAGGCCAGCAGCCATGAGCGCACAGCTGCACTCGTGCCCGAAGACCCAGACCCCTGTGAAGGTGCAGGCACCGGGCAAGATCAACATCCACCTCGGCGTGGGTGGGGCCGGTGAAGACGACTATCACGAACTCGCCACAGTGTTCCAGGCACTCAACCTCAACGAGACCCTGACCCTCGTACCCGGAGGCAGCGCCTCGATCGTCGTCGGGGGCCGGTACGGAGACGCCGAGGTGCCCCAGGACGAGGCGAACTTCGCCCGCAAGGCCATCAACCTCCTCATCGCAGCCCTCGAGGACGAACGCGATGTCGATGTGCTGCGCGACCTCGACATCGTCATCGACAAACAGGTGCCCGTCGCCGGCGGTATGGGCGGCGGATCGGCCGACGCCGCCGCGGCACTGGTCGGAGCCGCACACCTCGTCGGCGGAGTCGAAGACTCGATCCTCCACGACTGCGCGGTCAGCGTGGGCGCCGATGTCGCCTTCCTCATCCACGGCGGAACTGCCATCGGCCACGGACGCGGGGAGAAACTCACCCCCGTCCTGACCCGCGGATCATTCCACTGGGTCATGGCCACCTCGGCGGGGCAGCTGTCGACCCCGGAGATGTACTCACGGTTCGACGAACTCACTCCGCATCCCGAACCTGCCGTCGTGCCCGACGAGGTCCTCACTGCGCTCGCCGCCGGTGACCCGGATGCCCTGGCCACGGCCGCTGCGAACGACCTCACCGATGCCGCGATATCGGCCATGCCCGAACTCGCCGAGGTGATGGAGGCCGGACGCGACGCCGGTGCACTCCTTCCCCTGCTCAGCGGCTCGGGGCCGACGATCGGCTTCCTCGCCCGCGACGCCCACCACGCACTCGACCTCGCGGTGCTGCTTCAGGCCACGCGTGGAGTCAAGGAAGCGCTGCGGACCACAGGGCCGGCCCCCGGTGCCCACATCATCGACCACGGGTGAGCCATCGACCGGCCGTGAAAGCTCTGTGTCGGTGAACTTGAATCACGGTGTAACCAGTTGGTGGGATTCACGGCTCTGGTAGTGGCCCAAACCTCGTGAACGTGGCAATGTGGGAGACATGACTTTGCCGCACGAAGATGTTGACCCCAACGGCCTGCTCGAATACTCGGTGGTCTTCACCGACCGATCCCTGAACCACATGTCGGGGCGATTCGTCTCCGTCATGCAGGACATCAATCGCGTCCTGCGCGAAGCATACGACGCACACAGCGTGGCCATCGTTCCCGGTGGCGGCAGCTACGCCATGGAATCCGTGGCCAGGCAGTTGGCGACCGGCAAGAAGTGCCTCGTGGTCCGCAACGGACTGTTCTCCTTCCGCTGGTCCCAGATCCTCGAGGCCGGAAACATCGCGAGCGAGACCACTGTGCTCAAGGCTTCGCCGAGCAGTGATGAGCACCAGTCGGCCTGGTCGCCCGCACCCATCGCCGAGGTGGTCGCCGCCATCAAGGCCGAACGTCCAGCCGTCGTGTTCGCACCCCACGTCGAAACCGCCTCCGGGATGCTCCTGCCCGATGACTACATCCGCCAGGTCGCCGATGCCGTCCACAGCGTCGGCGGAGTCTTCGTCCTCGACTGCATCGCCTCGGGTGCCGTGTGGGCCTCGCAGACCGACCTGGGCGTCGACGTCCTCATCAGCGCGCCGCAGAAGGGGTGGAGCGGTTCGCCCTGCGCCGGTTACGTCATGCTCAGCGAAGTCGGTCGTGCCGCAGTCCAGGAGTCCACATCCTCAAGCTTCGCCATGGATCTGAAGAAGTGGCTGTTCATCGCCGACGAATACGAAGAGGGCCGGGCGCCGTATCATGCGACGATGCCCACCGATTCGCTGGCGCACAACGCCAAGCTCATGCTCGAGACGCAGGAACGCGGCTTCGACAAACTCTCCGCAGCACAGTTCGAACTCGGCGATCGGGTCCGCACAGTCTTGGCCGATCGTGGACTGCCCTCTGTCGCGGCACCCGAATTCGCCTCGCCCAGCGTGGTCGTCGTCCATACGGACAACCCGCAGCTGGCCACCGGCGCGAGCTTCAAGGAGGCCGGAGTCCAGATCGCTGCCGGCGTTCCCCTGCAGTGTGGCGAGCCCGAGGACTTCTCGACCTTCAGAATCGGTCTCTTCGGCCTCGACAAGCTGGCCGATATCGACGGCACCATCTTCCGCCTCGAAGCCGCGCTCGACTCGATCGGCGTGACGCCGCAGGGCTGACGCACTCAGAGCCTCGCCGCACACTCAGAGCTTCGCCGCACACCAAGAGCTTCGCCGCACACCAAGAGCGCCTAAACGTCCCGTTGCACAGGGAAGTTTTGGCGCTCTTGGTGCGTGATGGCTGTGTTCCGCGGTGTCGGCAGCGGGAGAGGGCGCGCGCCAATTGCGTCTCTGCGCCACTGGCCGAGCACAGGTCCCGCAAATACACTTTGCCAATGACCCAGAAAGAACAGCGTCAGCGTCTCGGGACCAATGACTTCGACCTCGAAGACGAACTGGTCGATGAAGCAACCGCGACGGTGGTCACGGGGGCAAAACGTCTGAATCGCAAATGGCCGGAACTCGTCGTGACCGGATTCTTCGGCGGTGTCGACGTGGGCCTGGGCATTCTGGCGATGGTTCTGGTCAAGCAGACAACCGGATCCGATGTGCTGGCCGGTCTTGCCTTCGGCATAGGTCTGCTGGCGCTGAAGCTTGCACACTCAGAGCTATTCACTGAAGAGTTTCTGCTGCCCATCAACGCCGTGATCGCAGGCCAGGCCAATGTTCTTCAGGTATTCCGCCTGTGGGCGGTGACCCTGGTGACCAACCTGGTCGGAGGCCTGGCCTTTGCCGGCCTGATGGTTCTGGCGCTGCCCGACTACCATTCGACGATGATCGAGACGGCCCTGAAATACATCGACCAGCCGTCCCTGGTGGTGATGATCGCACTGTCGCTGTTGGCCGGCGCCACCGTCACATTGTCGACTCGGATGTCGCAGGGCACCTCGAATGATGTCGTCCTCGCCATCGTCAGCATGGCATCGGGTCTGCTGCTCATCGGTCTCGGCATGCTCCACGGTGCTCTCAACGTGATCGTCATCTTCGCGGCCATGCTGGCCGGGGCAGATATCTCGATGCTGGATCTGCTGAAATGGTTTGCGATCGTCATCCCGTTCAACATGCTCGGCGGATTGCTCCTCATCACCCTGCCCAGGGTGGTTCGGACGTATCGTGTGCTGCGCGCCGTGCGCAAGGGCACGGTCTCCTTGGAAGACCTCGAACGCCAGGCCGACTAGGGCAGCGACCCTCCCAGCCCCAGCTATTCATCCAGGTACCACCGCGAGAAACACTCGGCGCCATAACCTCCCCGTGCAGCAGGAGGTGATGGCGCTAAGTGTGCGTGGTGCTGCGTTCAGGCGGTGGAGCCCAGGGCGACGACGTTGTCGGCGAGGCGCTGGTTGTCGCCGTACATGAAGTGGTTCTTCATGTTCTCCGAGAACCGGCTGGCATCGGTGCTGAGCCCGACCGCCTCGGCGACCTCACGAATGTGCATCGGGGTCGCTCCACAGCACACGCCGATGTAGTTGACGCCCAAGTCGTAGGCTTCCTTCGCAAACGCTCCGATCTCATAGCGGTTCGTCTGCAGCGGGTCGAGAGCGGTGGGGAAGGTGCGACCGTGAGGGGAAGCCACCTCGGCGCGGGGATCGGAGAGGTTGAAGAAGGTCGGCTCGTCCTGCGTCGTGCGGTAGGGGATGGGCAGGGCGCCGACGTGACAGGACACTGCCGCGCGGATCTCCTGCAGCCAAGGCAGCATCGTTGCAGGGCCGCGGAAGCAGTTGAGGCCGACGACGTCGACGCCCAGCTGTTCGAGTGTCTGCGCCGTCTCGACGATGCCGACGCCGTCGGCCATCTGTTGGAAGGCCATCGGTGCCAGAGTGAGGACGACGGGCAGCCCGCTGGCCTTGGCGATCTCGGCCGCGGCGATGGCCTCACCGGCGAAGTAGAAGGTCTCGCCGATGATGAGGTCGGCGCCTTCGTCCACGGCCCAGCCCACCATTTCGGAAAACATGGCCCGGACCTCGGCCTGGCGGTCTGCGTTCTCCGGGTCCCAGATGTTCGAGTTCGAGATGTTTCCGGCCATGAAGTTGCCGGGCTTGCCATCCGCGACGCCGCGGGCGATCTGCAGGGCGGAGCGGTTGAGAGGTTCGAGCAGGTCCTCTTTGCCGATGACCCGCATCTTCTCGCGGTGGCCGTTGTAGGTGAAGGCTTCGACGATGTCCGAGCCGGCGCGCTGGAAGTCCACGTGCAGGGATCGCAGAGCGTCGGGGAATTCGAGCGCGACCTCGGGCACGAATTCGCCGGCGGACAGATAGCCGCGTTTCTCGAGTTCGAACAGGAAGCCTTCGGCGCAGATCACGGGCCCGGCATTGAGGCGTTCGGTCAAGGCGTTGGTGGTCATGAGTGCTCTCCGTACAGATGGTAGAGGACAGGAGGTTGAACTCGCTCAGGCTGAAGACCTGAACATTCGCATATAACCACGTTCGCCGCAGTTGCCGACCTGGCATCGACTTATTGAAGTCATATGACGGCAGGAGTCGCCTGTCGACGATCGTGCGGAGCCCCGCGCAGCGACTCCAGTGACTCAGGTGACCTGATTGCCTGAGGTGACTCGATTGCCTCAGGTGAGGCTGGAGCACCGGCGAAGACGCCTCTGCTCCTGCGCCCGGAGCGTCACTGGGAAGGCGAGCGCTGCGGGTGCCTTCCCAGCTTCGAGCGCAGCGGCCCGAACGGTGCGAGCAGCAGGCGGGTCACGGTCGAGGAGTACCAGCGCAGGGCCTTCTCGAACGGCGCCCAGGACAGCACATATGTGGTGAGCAGTGCCAAGGCGAGGCAGATGAGGAAGATCAGGGGAGCGCCGAGGACATCCGGACTGTCAGAGAGGAGAGGTTGGAGACCGCGGACGACGAACCCGTGGATGACGTAGATCGCCAGGCTGTGACGGCCGATCTTGGCAATGAGCGTGTCCTTGTCACCGACCCACATGAGCAGCATCAGGGTCATGAGCAGGGACCCGATGTTGATGATGAGTCGGAGGCCGACACCTTCTGGAACGCTGACATCGAAGTGAGCGAAGTTGAGGCTGCCGTAGAACCAATAGTGATCGACGCTGTCGAGGTAGAAGTAGCCGATCGTACCCAGTGCGGCGGCTGTGAAGAACAGTTTCTGCCAGATGCGCAGGCTCCCGGCCCAGTCGAGGATCTGCTTGCCGTAGAGCTTGCCGATGACGAAGAAGGGCCAGAAGATCATGGATCGTGATGCCGATAGCTCCGTGTCGAGGATCGGCAGAATTCCGCCGAAGAGTCCCACCACCACCGAGGTGACGAGGATCGTGCGGGGGAATCGTTCGATGAATGGCACGGTGATGATCCAACAGGCCATCGACAGCAGGAACCATGAGTACCAGAACGGGGTGAGGAAGCTGTAGTCGGGATCAAGGCCGACGATCCACATCCATCCCCACAGCAGCGGCAACACGGTGAACAGCAGGACCAGGAAGGTGAGAACGCGTTCGGGTAGTCGTGTCGATTTCGCCGTGATGCCGGCGAGGAAGACGAAGGCCGGCATGTGGAACGAATAGATGAGGTACATCGGCGCACTGAGGACATCATCATCCCATGGTGACGTCCTGGCCAGCAGGTGGCCGAGGACGACGGTGAAGATGAGGATGCCTTTGGCGCGGTCCAGTCTGTGATCTCGTGTGGGCACCTCGCCACGATAGCGTGTCCGGCGTAGAAATCGGAAAGTTCTCATTCTGCTGTGCAGCGGTGGACAGGCGCTGTTGAGCGTTCAGGCTATGTGCTGCTGGGCCTGACACTCCTTCGCTCGCCCCGATCAAGCAGGTAAGTGGCAGGCACTACAGACCCGATGCCGATCCCGATGACGACAGCAGTCAGCGTGAGCACGACGCCGGGTCCGACGCCGATGGACACCGTGTCCACCATCGCCCAAGAGATTCCGAACAGTGCCGGCACAGCGCTCAGGGCTCCGAGACAGACCGCTGTGACACCGACGAATGTCCCTTCGATCAGTGCCATCGCCACCAGCTGATGTGAGGTGATTCCGGTCTGTCGCAGCAGTCGGAACTCCCGGCCGCGTGAACGTGTGATCATCACCAGAGTGTTCACCGCGGCAAGGCCGATGAAGATCAGCAGGAGGAGTGTCGCCCCGGTCGAGAGCGACTGCTCACCCGAGGCGTCTGCCTGGACGTCTGCCACATAGGCTGCGGTTGGAATCGGGCTCATTCCCTTCGCTCGCAGCGCCTGGGCGACATCGGCCTGGGCACCATCGTCGGTGGCGATGAGGATGTCCTGGTTCGCGGCGGAGGCGGCCCCGGGGAAATTCGACCCGACGAGGTAGTCACCGATCGCCGCCCCGCCCTCATACGTCGCGACGATTCTGGCCGGCACGACCTGATCGTCGCCGGCCTCGATCTCGAGGGTCTCACCCACGGAATGCGCGAGCATCGTTGCAGCATCAGTGCTGATGGCAACCGTGTCCTCGTCGTCGAGTTCGGCTAAGGACCCGTCGGTGACATTCGGAGCAAGGACCTCCTCGCCGGCGAAGACGGTCAGCGGTGCCGACTCCCAGGACAGATCGTCGATGAACCCGATGCCGGTCGGCTCATCCGCATCGGTGCGCACCGATGACATCACTTGGGCCGACACTCCCGCCGATTGCACCCCTGGGGTGTTCTCCACGACGGCGAGGTCTTGAGAAGCAGAGGCTTCGATCACGAGATTCGCCCGGAGTGCGCTCTCAAGCTGCTCCTGTCCGGCACGAGCGCCGATGGCACCGGACCCGATCTGGACGAGTCCCAGTGCGAAGAGCAGCGCGAGTGGAACGATTGCCCCGGTCAACCTCCGGGAATGACCGCGCGCGGCGCGGACAGCCAGGATGAACGCAGGACTGTTGCCTCCGTGCAGGGGGCGACCGCCGCCGTGCACGGAACGACCGCCGCCGTCCACGGGACGACCGCCATCGTGCACGACTTGCTCGGTCAGACGGGCGGCGCCGCTGACCAAGACCGGGCCGGCCAGTGCAATCGCGATGACGAAGAGGATCGCGGAGGAGGCAGCACCTGCAGAACCGGCGATTCCGCCGACCACCAGAGGAGCACATGCCGAGGCGATGCCCGAGCCGGCCAGCACGAGGGCTCCGACCCTGCGCGACCGACCGATGCTCCCAGACTCCACGGTGCTGGCTCGTTTCGCTTCGGCCGCGCTCTGGCGGGTGACGGAACGAACCGCCAGCAGCGATGACAGGATGACTGTGCCTCCCAACACGCAGAGGACGCCGAAAGCTGTGGTCGGCGAAGACGCAGGTTCAAAACCCGGCGGGACGAGACCACTGGCAGCCAGCGTCCGACTCACCCTCGGAGCGAGCAGGCTCCCGGCCACGATGCCCAAAGGCGTGGACAGGGCAAAGACGAACAGCACCTCGGTGATGACCAGCCGACGGATCTGCTTCGGGGTGGCCCCGATGGTGCGCAGCAGTGTCAGCTGACCTGCGCGAGGACGCAGGGACTGGGTGAGGACAGAGGCGACGATGACGATGACGACGAGCACCGTGGTGCCGGCGAACGACGAGGCCACACTCAGCAGTCCGATGTCTCCGCGGGCATCTGACTCACCGGCGAGAGAAATCCCGGACTGGATCCAGGTGCCTGTGGCGCTCAACAGCAGCGCAGCCAGGAAGAGTGTGATGGATCCAGAGAGCAGCGAAGAGCGGTGCACCCAGGCGGAGGAGCGGGCGAAGGCGATGGTCGTGCTCATTTCCTCAGCTCCATGACTCGAGCTGTGATCTCGGCTGGGCTCGGGCTCACCAGGTGCCCGGCCCACTGCCCGTCCGTGAGGAACAGGACCTGCTCCGCGGCCGCGGCGACGCTCGCATCATGGGTCACCAGCACTACGGTCTGGCCGACGGCCTTCGCGGTTGTCGAGAACACCTCGAGAACCTCGTCGCTGGTGTGGGAGTCCAATGCTCCTGTCGGTTCATCGGCGAAGACCACCCCGGGGCGAGTGAGGAGGGCGCGGACGATCGCAACGCGCTGAGCCTGTCCGCCCGAGAGCGCGGCGGGCAGTCGGTCCTCCATGCCGCCGAGACCGACCGCGTCGAGGAGGAAGTTCTCCCAGGCGAGGTCGGGTGCCGTTCCGGCCAGGAGGAGCGGGAGGCGGATGTTCTCGCGCACGGTGAGGTGATCGACGAGGTTGTAGGCCTGGAAGACGAAACCCACGTGGGTCCGGCGGAAGCGGGTGAGCCCGTCACGTGAGAGTCCCGCGATGTCGACGCCGTCGATGATGATCCTGCCGGAGTCGGGCGATTCCAGGCCCGCGATGCAGTTGAGCAGCGTTGACTTCCCTGACCCGGAGGGCCCCATCACTGCGGTGATGGATCCTGGAGCAAGCGCCAGAGAGACGTGGTTGAGAGCGAGGACCGAATCAGGCCCATTGGGGTAGGACTTCGACACGTCGATGACGCGAACGGAGGTCGTGGTTGTTCCGGTGGTCCCGGATATGTCATGCATGGGGGCTCCTTCAAGCGGAAGTCGGCGGATCGATCGCCGTGTTTCCACCCTAGAAATCGCCCGTGAGATCCTCTAGCGCCGAGAGGTTGAACACCGAGGCTTGCACCTTTCGATGGAGGCGGTTCGCTCCAGATCCAGCGTCGTCGCTGTCACCGGGCACATCCTGGACGAGCGGCAGACTGTGGCCCGATGTGCGGCGGCGCCGGTCAGCGCTGCTCAGGCACCGTGACGATCCGATTCTGGTAGGCCCACACCACGGCCTGCAGCCGGGAGCGCACGCCGAGCTTCGGCAGCATCCGCGCGAGGTGGGACTTCACCGTCGAGACTTCGATGACCAGTCTGCCTGCGATCTCCTCGTTGGACAGGCCCTCGGCCAGCAGCAGGAGGATGTCTCGCTCCCGTTCGGTCAGCACCTCGGAGGCGCGGGTTCCCGTGACGGGCTGCAATCTGCGTCGGTCCACGAACTCGCGGATGACTCGTCGGGTCAGCGCGGCATCGAGCGTTCCCTGACCGGAAGCGACCTGTCGCAGCGCCTGGGTGATCTGCTCAGGCGGCGAATCCTTGAGCATGAACCCGGAAGCACCCGCCTCGAGCGCACCGAACACGTATTCGTCGAGGTCGAACGTGGTGAGGATCAGCACCGGAATGTTCAGGTCGTGCTCGGGTGAGCTCAGCTCCTGAGTCACACTGATTCCGTCCCGGCCGGGCATGCGGATATCCACGCAGGCGACATCGGGGCGGTGCGCAGCCGCCAGGGCCACCGCTTCCTGCCCGTCGGAGGCGACCGCAACGACCTCGAAGGCCTCCTCGGAGTCGATGAGCGCGGCGAGCCCGGCGCGGACCAGGTACTGGTCATCGGCGATGAGGACGCGGATCATGAAGCGTCACCGACTTGCTGCTGAGAACGGGTGGCATGGTCGGCGTCGCGGGGGAGACGCATGCGGACTTCCCACCCTCCTTCGAGAGTGGGTCCGTATTCGACGGTCGCTCCGACGAGTTCGGCTCGCTCTCGCATTCCGATCAGTCCGAGGCCGCTGCCGCTGGTCGCGGCCATCGACGGTGACGGATCATTGCGCACCCGCAGGGTCAGGGCCTCGTGGTCGCGGTCATCGATGTCGACTGCTGTCGCGGCACCTGGGGCGTGGCGGACCGTGTTGGCCAGAGCCTCCTGCACCATCCGGTAGCCCACGAGCTGGCTCAGCGGGCCGATGCCCTTCGCCAGCTCGGCGTCGGCACTGGAGTGAACCCTCACCTCGGCGTCACTCGGGCCGTTTTCGATCAGGCTGCGGATCGCCGAAATCGCATACACCGCGGTCTCTGCGCCATCGTCCTCACGCAGGAGGCCCACCAGCCGGCGCAGGTCGTCGAGGACCAGCCGGCTCTGATCCCGTATCGCCATGGCACCGTCCTTCGCGTGTTCTGGAGCGGAGTCGACCTGCCGTTCGATGGCCGAAGCCATGACGGCGATCCCCGACATGTGGTGGGCAGCGATGTCATGGAGTTCCCTGGCCAGTGCGGTTCGTTCCCGGGCCACAGCGGATTCCGCGCGCGCATCTCGTTCTCTCACCAGCGCCGCCTGCTCGCTCTCCCGCGCCCTGCGAGCCTCTCTCCGGGTGAGGACGATCGCGGCCGCCCCGGCGGGAACCGCCACCACCACGAGCGCCTGGCCCAACGACGAGAGAGCGATGAGTGCTGGAGGCATCTCGACTCCGGACAGGCCGGCGATGACGTACCCCAGGGCTGTGGCCAGAAGGGCGCCTGCCAGTGCAGATCCCAGGCGCGAGAGGTCGGCGTTCAGGATCGTGACGAGAACCGTCGCAATGGTGGCGATGGCGGTGATGCTCAGCGTCTCCCAGGAGGCGACTGCGGCCAAGGGCAGGCCGGCTGTGGGGACGAGGACCATCGCCCACACCTGCACACGAGGAACCAGCAGCACGAGTGCCGCCTGCACGGTGGCTGTGGCAACTGCCACCCACCAGATCGCCGACAGAGGTGACGGCCAGGTCAGAGCCACCTCGGCGTCGGACAGAGTGAGGAAGGGGACCACCAGCAGCGCACCCATGCTCAGCAGCCACACCACAGGGGCGAGCATCGTGAACCTGTTCACGGCGAACCTGTCGGTGCCCACGGACCGTCCCATGAACCTATCTTTGCACAGCCCGTCGCGCCTCGGCATCGGTGTGAATGCGGCGGTGCTCAGCGTGCGCAGTCCACGCAGGTCGGTGCGTAGGGGCGAACCTCGAGCCGCGCCTCGGCGATCGGCTTGCCGCAGTCGGTGCAGATGCCGAAGGTGCCCTGATCAAGTCTCTGCAGTGCCTCGTCGATGGCGATCAGGCGCTCTTCGGACTGGTGCAGCAGAGTGTCTGCCTGCGACCGTTCGAAGGCAAGGGTCGCCCCTTCCGGGTCATGCTCATCATCACTGTTGTCACCCTCGCGTGCGGCCGAGAGATCCTTGATGTCCGAGGTCAGGGAGCTGATGAGCGCCCTGGCATCGGACCCTTCGGCATCGAGCAGCTCATGCATGCGTTCTGCGTCGACCATCAGCTTCCCTTCCCGTTGATCATCAGGCGTCCAAGGCCTCATTGGCCTCGAGCCAGCGTTCTTCGAGGCCGCTCATCTCATCCTTGAGCTCCTGCAATGACGAAGTGAGAGTCTGCAGTCCCTCGAAGTCTGTCTGGTCGTGGTCGGCCATCTCCTCGTGGGCACGAGCGATGCGCTTGCTCAGCTTGTCCATGCGGCGCTCGATCGAGGAGACCTCTTTCTTCGCTGCTCGGGCCTCGGCCCCGGACAGCGTCTCCGCCTCCTTCCCGGCGGACGAATTCGCGCCGCCCGGATCGGAACTCGCTGTGCCTCGGCCGGAGACAGTCGCCTTCGCGGCTCCGGTTTTGGCGCTTTCGGCACGCAGCGCCAGGTATTCGTCGACGCCTCCTGGCACATGCCGCAGGCCATGATCGAGGATGGCGTACTGCTGATCGGTGACTCGCTCGAGCAGGTACCTGTCGTGAGAGACGACGATGAGGGTGGCCGGCCAGGAATCGAGGAGGTCCTCCATCGCTGCCAACATGTCGGAGTCGACGTCATTGGTCGGCTCATCGAGGATGATGACATTGGGCTCGGACATGAGCAGCAGCAACAGCTGCAGCCGGCGCTTCTGCCCTCCGGAGAGCTCCTTGACTCTGGCCGAAAGGTGCTCCTTGGAGAATCCGAGACGCTCAAGCAGCTGTGCTGGGGTGTAGTCCTTGCCTTCGATGGTGAAGCTCGTCTTCGATTCCGACAGAACCTCGCGCACCTTCTGTCCGCCGATCGCGGCCAGATCCTTGAACTGCTGGTCAAGGACTCCGACCTTCACGGTCTTCCCGCGCTTGACTCTGCCTTCGTCCGGTTCGAGCTCACCTGAGATGAGACTGAGCAGGGTCGACTTGCCGGCGCCGTTGGGACCCAGGATCCCGGTACGCTCGCCGGGGGCGATGCGCCAGGTGACGTTGTCCAGTATCTGCTGGTCACCGAAGCTCAGGGACACATCGAGGAGGTCGACGACGTCCTTGCCCAGACGCGCGGTCGCCATCTTCTTCAGCTCGACCGGGTTGCGCACCTCAGGCACATCGGCGATGAGCTGGTTTGCGGCCTCGATGCGGAACTTCGGTTTCGAGGTGCGGGCGGGCGCACCTCGGCGCAGCCAGGCCAGTTCCTTGCGCATGAGGTTCTGGCGCTTCTGCTCGGTCGCGGCTGCGATCCGATCGCGTTCGACGCGCTGGAGGACGTAGGCGGCGTAGCCGCCCTCGAAGGGTTCGACGATCTGGTCGTGGACTTCCCAGGTCTTGTTGCAGACCTCGTCGAGGAACCACCGGTCGTGGGTCACGAGCAGCAGGGCTCCGGAGTTCTTCGCCCACCGGTTCTTGATGTGCTTGGCCAACCACGAGATGCCGTCGACGTCGAGGTGGTTGGTGGGCTCATCGAGGATGAGCAGGTCACAGTCGTCGATGAGCAGCGCCGCCAGAGCCACGCGACGGCGCTGCCCGCCGGAGAGGCTGCCGATGGTGGCATTCCAGTCGAGGTCGGCGATGAGTCCTGCGATGATGTCGCGGGCCGCGGCGTCGCGGGCCCATTCGTGGTCGTCCATGTCGCCGACGACGGACTGGCCGACGGTCGCTTCCGAGTCCATGGTGTCGCGTTGGCTGAGCATGCCCAAGCGCATACCGCCGCGGTAGGTCACTCGTCCGGAGTCGGGTTCGATGGTGCCTGCGAGCATGCCCAGCAGGCTGGACTTGCCGTCGCCGTTGCGGCCGACGATGCCGATCATGTCTCCAGCGTCGACGCCGAGCGTCACGGAGTCGAAGACGATGCGGGTGGGGTATTCGAGGTGCAGGGCTTCAGCCCCGAGAAGATGTGTCATATCGCCTTCCAGTTTAGGGCACGAGCGGTGTGGAACCAGCATGGGCGGGCCCACAGGCGACCGGAGTCAGGGGCACCGTCCGGGATGGCGGAACGCCGAGGTGGGACAGAGCGAACATGAAGTTATGTTGCGTTTTCATATCGGTGTCGCAGATTCAGATGCAAGAAGCCCCTGATATGGGTTGCAGTGGCATTAGACTGACGGAAAATTCATTGAAATACGACTGATCATCCAGTGGTTTCACAAATTCGGTGGAGGACTGTGTGCCTCGATCGACGCCATTGTCGGTCCTGAAGTTCTTGAGAAAAGAGTAATCGTGAAGAAGCTCGTATCTGCGGTGTCGATTGCCGCCGCATCTGCCCTCGTGCTCTCGGCCTGTGGATCGGGGGACAGCGGCGACTCGAAGGCTGAGGACTTCCTCGGCTGTATGGTCTCGGATTCCGGTGGCTGGGATGACCAGTCGTTCAACCAGTCGGGTCGTGAGGGCATGCAGGCAGCGGTGGACAACCTCGGCATCGAAGAGTCGCTGGCCGAGTCGCAGGGCGACGCGGACTTCAAGCCCAACGTCGACAACATGATCCAGCAGGGCTGCAACCTCACCTTCGGCGTCGGGTTCCTGCTCGAAGACGCGATCCAGGAGGCCGCAGAGGCCAACACGGACCTGAACTTCGCTCTCATCGACTCCACCTTCTCCGATGCCGACGGCAACCCAGTGACGATCGACAACGCCAAGCCCCTTGTCTTCAACACTGCCGAGGCCGCCTACCTCGCCGGCTATGTGGCTGCGGCATCGTCGGAATCCGGCAAGGTCGGAACCTTCGGCGGCATCCAGATCCCCTCGGTGACGATCTTCATGGACGGCTTCGCCGATGGTGTCAAGAAGTACAACGAAGAGAACAAGAAGGACGTCAAGCTCCTGGGCTGGGATAAGGAGAAGCAGGACGGCTCGTTCTCCGGTGACTTCGAGAACCAGGGTCAGGGGCAGGCGCTGACCAAACAGCTCATTTCTCAGGGAGCCGACGTCATCATGCCCGTCGCCGGTCCTGTCGGACTGGGCGCGGCCGCCGCCGCAAAGGAAGCCAAGGACGTCAAGCTCATCTGGGTCGACTCCGATGGGTACGAGTCCACAGAATACGGTGACATCATCCTCACCTCGGTGGTCAAGCAGATCGCCAACGCCGTTGAGGACACCATCGGCGAAGCCCAGGACGGCAATTTCTCCTCCGAGCCCTACGTCGGCACCCTCGAGAACGAAGGCGTCGGACTTGCTCCGTACCACGAGTTCAAGGACGAGGTCCCCGAGGACGTGAAGAAGAAGGTCGAAGAGCTGAAGAAGAAGATCATCGACGGATCACTGACCGTGGATTCCGAGAGCACGCCCAAATAAGCGAATAGGCTAAGCTGCAGGGCCGAGTCCTCTCGGCCCTGCAGCTTTGAATTTGTGAGGAGTACCGGAAGCAGTGAAACTCGAGCTTCGCGGGATGACTAAGGTGTTCGGATCGTTCGTGGCCAACGACCACATCGATCTGACCATCGAACCGGGCGAGATCCACGCCCTGTTGGGTGAGAACGGCGCCGGGAAGTCCACCATGATGAACGTCCTCTATGGACTCTACGACGCCGACGGGGGAGAGATCCTCCTCGACGGCGAAGCTGTGACCTTCGCCGGTCCGGGAGACGCTGTGGACGCCGGCATCGGCATGGTCCACCAGCACTTCATGCTCGTGCCCGTGTTCACCGTCGCCGAATCGGTGGCGCTGGGCTACGAGCCCACGAAGTCACTGGGACTCATCGACCTCGCCGAGGCGCGGAAGAAGGTCAGGGAGATCTCGTCGAGATTCAACTTCAACATCGATCCCGATGCCCTCATCGAGGACCTGCCGGTCGGTGCCCAGCAGCGCGTCGAGATCATCAAGGCCCTGTCCCGGGATGCGAAGATCCTCATCCTCGACGAGCCCACTGCCGTGCTCACCCCGCAGGAGACCGACGAGCTCATCTCGATCATGCGCCAGCTCAAGGAGCAGGGCACCTCGATCGTGTTCATCACCCACAAACTGCGTGAGGTCCGAGCGATCGCGGATTCCATCACGGTCATCCGCCGTGGCAAGATCGTCGGCGAGGCCTCCCCGGAATCCACCGAGGCGGAGCTGGCCAGCCAGATGGTCGGCCGTCACGTGTCATTGACGACCGAGAAGGACGAGGCCGATCCCGGCGATGCCACCTTCCAGGTCCGCAGCCTCACCGTCGTCGACAAAGCTGAGAACATCGTCGTCGACGATGTCAGCTTCGATGTCCGTCGCGGCGAGATCCTCGCCGTTGCCGGTGTGCAGGGCAATGGTCAGACGGAGTTGGCCGAGACCATCATCGGGTTGAGCGAACCACGCCTGGGTTCGATCACGCTCGACGGGAAGGACCTCGTCGGGGAATCTGTGAAGAACCGTCTGGGTTCGGGCATCGGCTTCGTTCCCGAGGACCGTTCCACCGACGGCATCATCGCCGAGTTCACGATCCGCGAGAACATGATCCTCGACGTCTACGATCGTCCTCCGTATGCCAAGGGCCTCAACCTCAAGGCCGCAGTCATCGACGACGAGGCGAAGAAGAAGGTCGAGGAGTTCGACATCCGCCTCGGCAGTGTCATCGACCCGATCGCGACACTGTCGGGAGGCAACCAGCAGAAGGTCGTCCTCTCGCGTGAACTCGGTCGCGAGCTGCGACTGTTCATCGCCAGCCAGCCCACTCGCGGCCTCGACGTCGGCTCGATCGAATTCGTCCACAAACGCGTCATCGCCGAACGCGATGCCGGCACCCCCTGCCTCATCGTCTCCACAGAGCTCGACGAGGTCTACGGAATCGCCGACCGGATCGCGGTCATGTACTCAGGCCGCATCGTCGGCATCGTCGGTGCCGACACCTCACGTGAGGCCCTGGGCCTGATGATGGCCGGTGTCCCTGCCGACGAAGCATTCGCCGCCACCGCGGCACCCGACGAGAACTCAGCCACCACCTCGGCGGAGGAAACCACATGACAACTGACACTTCCCCGGCGGCCCCTTCGCCGGCCCCACCTCCGTCTGCCGAAGCGGAACCAGGCAAGGAACCGAATCTGCTGCAGGAGATCCTGTCCGGGTCGTGGTTGGTCTCGGTGCTGGCCATCGTGGCCGCGCTCGTCCTCGGCGGTGTGCTCATCGCCGTGTCGAATGCTGAGGTCGTCGAAGCCGCGAAGAACATCTTCGCAGCCCCCGGCTCCTTCTTCTCGACCCTGTTCTCCACCGTCGGTGACGCGTATTCGGCGCTGTTCCGCGGCGCGGTCTTCGACTGGAACGCACGCACCACGGAGCGTGCGATCCGCCCCCTGACCGAATCTCTGGTCAGCGGCACCCCACTCATCCTGACCGGGCTGGGCATCGCCCTGGCGTTCCGTTCGGGACTGTTCAACATCGGCGGCCAGGGGCAGGTCATCCTCGGTGCCACGATCGCCGGCTACCTCGGCTATGCCCTGCACCTGCCACCCGTCGTGCACATGCTCATCGCCGCCATCGGCGGCATCATCGGCGGCGCGATCTGGGCCGGCATCGCCGGTGTGCTCAAAGCACGGACCGGAGCCAACGAGGTGATCGTGACGATCATGCTCAACTCCATCGCCGGCTACCTGTTGGGGTACCTGCTCAAGCAGAACTGGTTCACGCACACCACCTCGGCGAACCCGCAGTCACGGACACTCGATGACTCGTCGCACATGTTCATGCTCCTGCCGTCACCGTTTCGTCTGCACTTCGGATTCATCATCGCCATCCTCGCCACGATCTTCGTGTGGTGGCTGCTCGAACGCTCGACGATCGGCTTCGAATTCAAGGCTGTCGGCGCCAACCCGCACGCGGCCCGGACAGCCGGCATCTCCGTGTCGAAGGTGACGATCCTGGTGATGATCGTGGCCGGAGCCCTCGCCGGACTCGGCGGAGCGGCTCAGGTACTCGGCACCGAGTTCAAACTCACCGGCGGGATCAGCGGCTCGATCGGCTTCGACGCCATCACCGTTGCCCTGCTGGGACGGTCCAAACCATTGGGAACCTTCCTCGCGGGGCTGCTCTTCGGCGCGTTCAAGGCCGGTGGTTACCTGATGCAATCGCAGACCGGAACCCCGATCGACATCGTCCTCGTGGTCCAGTCGGTCATCGTCCTGCTCATCGCGGCCCCACCACTCGTGAGGTCGATCTTCCGGTTGCCCGCACCGGCGCTCAAGCGGAAGGAGTCCTGACATGACTGCTCAGAACACGACTGCTGCGACAACGGCAGCGAAGACCTCGGCACAGTCCAAGGTGCTGACCCCGATCGCGTGGAAATTCCCGATCACCTACACGATCCTGGCGCTCGTCTCGCTCATCTTCTTCGGACTCATCGGCCGTGACGGTGAGACGACTTTCCGGATCGCGACCAGCGGAGACCTCTTCGCCATTCCCGATGTCGTCGTGTCCTCGACCGTGGCCGGACTGATTCTGTCCCTCATCCTCGTGGTCATGGCGGCATCCTCGGTCTACCTCGCGATCAAGCGGATCACCCTGGCCGCCTGGTTCCCGATGGTCTTCGGCATCCTGTTCGTCGTCTCCTTCCTCGCCTGGGCCGGTGGCGGCAGCGGCGGAGTGATCCCGCTGACCACACTGCTGGCAGGCGCCTTGGCTCTGTCCGTGCCGCTGATCTTCGGTGCCATGTGCGGGCTCGTCGGCGAACGCTCGGGCATCATCAACATCGCCATCGAAGGCCAGCTGCTGGCCGGTGCCTTCCTCGCCGCAGTCGTCGCTTCTGTGGTCAAGAACCCCTATGCGGGACTGCTGGCGGCACCGATCGCCGGTGCGCTGGTGGCCGTGATTCTCACGTTCTTCGCAGTGAAGTACTGGGTCAACCAGATCATCATCGGCGTCGTGCTCAACGTGCTCGTCGTCGGTGTCACCAGCTTCCTCTACTCGACGGTGCTGACGGAGGATCCCGAGCTGTGGAACGCCAGGCAGAAGCTTCCCGATCTGCCGATCCCGCTGCTGTCGGACATCCCCGTCCTGGGACGAGTGCTCTTCGATCAGAACATCCTCGTCTACATCATGTACGTCGTCGTCATCGCCCTTCAGATCTTCGTGTTCCGGTCGAAGTGGGGCCTGCGGATGCGTGCAGTCGGCGAACACCCGAAGGCAGCCGACACCGTGGGCATCAAGGTCAACTTCACCCGCGTTCGCAACACCCTTGTGGCCGGTGCCATCGCGGGCCTCGGCGGTGCCTTCTTCACCGTCGGATCGGGTCTGGCGTTCGGCAAGGAGATGTCGGCCGGACAGGGATACATCGCGCTGGCGGCGATGATCCTGGGCAAATGGAACCCGAAGGGAGCCCTGCTCGCTGCCCTGCTGTTCGGGTTCTCCAAGAGCTTGGGCAACACTCTGCAGTCCATCGGAACCCCGGTGGCCAACGAGCTGCTGCTCATGCTTCCCTATATCGTCACGGTTCTCGCCGTTGCCGGTTTCGTCGGCCGGGTTCGCCCACCGGCGGCCTCGGGCGTACCGTACGTCAAATAAGTCAACGCTGAAGAGAGAGGTATCCCCAATGACTTCTGCAGACGTCGAAGCCTCTGAACACGTGTGGAGCGTGGAACCCATCCCCGCCTCGGTCGACGACCTGAGTGAGGGCACCTGGTCGCTGTTGCGCGATGAGGCGTTGCGTGCGATGCGCTGCGCTTACGTCCCGTATTCGTCCTATCCCGTGGGTGCGGCCGCGCTCGTCGATGATGGTCGAATCGTCAGCGGTGCAAATATTGAGAATGCCTCGTTCGGGGTTACGCTGTGTGCCGAATGCTCCCTCGTCTCCGACCTGTTCATGTCCGGCGGCGGCCGGCTCGTGGCGTTCGATTGCGTTGATGGTGCGGGAGCGACCCTGGTCCCGTGCGGACGCTGCCGCCAACTCCTGTTCGAACACGGTGGCAATGAGCTCATGCTCAACATGCCCAGCGGCAAGGAAGCCATGTCGGTGGTCCTGCCCGAAGCCTTCGGACCAGATCACCTGCGGCCCGATGCGCAGGGCGAAGGCTCCGCCAAGCACTGAACCCGATATCGGCCACATTCGAAGAACGAAGGACTGACACCGTGAGAGTAGAGGCATTCGATGCCGTCGACGTCATCGCCGCCAAACGCGATGACCGCACCCTGAGCAAAGAGCAGATCGACTGGGTGATCGATGCCTACACTCGAGGTGTCGTCGCCGATGAGCAGATGGCCGCCCTGGCCATGGCGATCTTCATCAACGACATGGAACCGCGCGAGATCGCGGACTGGACTCAGGCGATGATCGCCTCGGGCGAGCGGATGGACTTCTCCTCCCTGACCCGTCCCACCTCGGACAAGCATTCGACCGGGGGAGTCGGGGACAAGATCACCTTGCCCCTGGCACCACTGGTTGCAGTCTTCGACGTCGCCGTCCCACAGCTGTCGGGCCGGGGCTTGGGCCACACCGGCGGAACCCTGGACAAGCTTGAGTCCATTCCCGGCTGGCAGGCGGGCCTGAGCAATGAGGCCATCCTCGACCAGCTCGAGGACCTGGGCGCTGTCATCTGCGCCGCGGGCTCCGGCTTGGCACCGGCGGACAAGAAGCTCTACGCACTGCGCGACACCACCTCGACGGTCGACTGCATTCCGCTCATCGCCTCCTCGATCATGTCGAAGAAGATCGCCGAAGGCACCGAAGGACTCGTCCTCGACGTCAAGGTCGGATCGGGTGCCTTCATGAAGAACCTGCCCAAGGCTCAGAAACTGGCACGGACCATGGTCGATCTGGGCAAGGCCGCTGGGGTCAAGACCTCGGCGCTGCTCACCGACATGTCCACCCCGCTGGGACTCACGGTCGGCAACGCCCTCGAGGTCCGCGAGTCGGTCGAGGTCCTCGCCGGCGGCGGACCCGCCGACGTCGTCGACCTGACGGTCGCCCTGGCCGAGGAGATGCTGCGACTGGCCGGCAAGACCGACGTCGACGTGCGTGCAGCGCTGTCCGACGGTCGGGCCATGGACGTGTGGAAGACGATGATCCGGGCGCAGAACGGTGACCCCGAGGCCGCGCTGCCTGTCGCCGAACACACCGAGGTTGTCACAGCCCCGCAGTCAGGCGTCCTGAGCAAACTTGATGCCCTGTCGGTCGGAGTCTCCTCCTGGCGCTTGGGCGCCGGACGGGCGCGCAAGGAAGATCCGGTCCAGGACGTGGCCGGTATCGAACTCCACGCCAAACCGGGCGATACCGTCACCGCCGGTCAGCCGCTGATGACCCTGCACACGGCCACACCGGAACGCTTCTCCCGGGCCATGGAATCGTTGGAGAATGCCGTCGAGATCGGCGGCGACCTCAGTCAGGTCTCCGACTCGATCGTGCTCGAGAAGATCACCTGAGGGGGTCGCGCCGACCGGTCTCGACAGCCTGAACCAGCCACCCTCACACCACACAACTTCACCGCCCAGACAGCTTCGCCACCGACGAAGCCGAACCCGCACCACCTTGGAGGATCACCATGACCAGCCGCTCAGATGTCGCAGCCATCATCGACCACACCCTGCTCAAACCCGAGGCCACCCCTGCCGACGTCGAAGCCCTCGTGTCAGAGGCGAAGGAGCTCGGCGTTCTCGCGATCTGCGTCTCCCCGTCGATGCTTCCCGTCACCGAGCCCGGCGAACTGGTCGTCGCAACCGTCGTCGGCTTCCCCAGCGGTCAGGTCAAGCCAGAGATCAAGGCCGCCGAGGCTGCCCGTGCGGTATCCGACGGTGCCGCCGAGGTCGACATGGTCATCAACATCGGCCAGGCCATCGCCGGTGACTTCGACGCTGTCGAGGCCGACATCCGTGGTGTCGTCGACGCCAGCGGCAGCGCACTGGTCAAGGTCATCATCGAATCTGCGGCGCTGAGCGACGAGCAGATCGTCGACGCCTGCGCTCGCGCCGAGACTGCTGGGGCAGGCTTCGTCAAGACCTCCACCGGGTTCCACCCTGCAGGTGGAGCCAGTGCACACGCGGTGGCCCTCATGCGCGAAACTGTGGGCGATCGCCTCGGCGTCAAGGCCTCCGGCGGCATCCGCACCGTCGATGCCGCGGAAGAGATGATTGCTGCGGGAGCCTCACGCCTCGGGCTCTCCGGGTCCGCCGGGATCCTCGCCGAGCTCTCCTAACCGAAGTTGCCTACAGTCGAAGTCAGGCTGAGCTGTGTACAACCAGCTCAGCCTGACTTCGACTGCATGAGGCCACGTACACCACCGTGCGAGTGCGTCAGCAACGGTCGTGGTGAACCCTGCAGAAGGCAACTGTTCGTGGAACGAACAACACGCCCCTCGCAGATGTGACACAAGGGCTCAGCGGAGAACGGAGGTGGTTTCCTGCCGTAAGGCCTTTTGGGCCCTGCTGGCTAGAAGAGCCGCCTGAGCGTGGCCGACACAGCTTCGGGGTCGCGCAAGATCCCTCTCAACTTGGGACCGCAATGAATTTCGCGAAGAAGATTCGTCGCCGTCCTGGCAGACCCGGAGTCATATCCAACGATGCAATGGCGAGTGACATCGAGTTGCGCCGGGGTTTCGCCGATGGCATCTACAGCCAGTGAACCGATCGGTGCATCGTCTGTCCACGAGCCGAGCGTCAGGGCCATGCGAAGCGCACCGACGAGAATATCGGCGAGCGCCGGTCGTAACCAACGGCCGATAGGCAGATAGAGTTCCAGCGCCTCGATGTCCGCCCATCGATACATGTGGTCTGGACGGTCTGGGACTCGATGAATCAACCCGTTTTCGCTCACGACGAAGTGTGAATCACAAGTGTTCCCGATCGATATGCCCTCGTGGCGAGCTGCCACGTCATCAGACGGATGGAGACTATCCCCACAGGAGGTGAGCCGACGTTGCGTCTGCGGAGGGCGATTTTGCTCTCTCCTGAACAGTGTTCAATAATTGGATGATGGTTAACTATTTGTCACTCGCCGAGCGTGTGCTCTCCGGTACCCCGGCCACCGCCTCCGATGCCCGCGCGATTCTGTCGTCCCCGAATGAGGATCTGCTCGACCTCGTCGCAGCCGCAGCCCGGCTGCGACGCGAGCACTTCGGCAAGCGCATCAAGATCAACTACCTCGTCAATCTCAAGTCCGGTCTGTGCCCGGAGGACTGCAGCTACTGCTCACAGCGCCTAGGCTCCGAAGCGGAGATCCTCAAGTATTCCTGGCTGCCCAAGGAGGAGGCCAAGCGCCAGGCGGAGTTCGGTCTGGCCGGAGGTGCCTCGCGCGTCTGTCTCGTCGCCTCCGGTCGCGGTCCGTCGAACAGGGATGTCGAGCGTGTCTCGGGAATGGTCGAGGAGATCAAGTCTGCCACTCCCGGCGTCGAGGTCTGCGCTTGTCTCGGATTCCTCAAGGATGGCCAGGCGCATCGCCTCAAGGAGGCCGGGGTCGATGCTTATAACCACAACCTCAACACCGCTGAGTCCCTCTACGCCGACATCTGCTCGACACACACCTTTGCCGACCGGGTCGACACCGTCGACAAGGCTCGCGGCGCCGGACTCTCCCCGTGCTCGGGACTCCTCGTCGGCGTGGGCGAGACGAACGACCAGATCATCGAGGCGATCGAATCGCTCAAGGCCGTCGACTCCGACTCGATCCCGGTCAACTTCCTCATCCCCTTCGACGGCACCCCGTTGGAGGGCACCAACACGCTGACCCCGCAGCACTGCGTGAGGATTCTGTGCGCTGTGCGCTTCCTGTGCCCGGATCGCGAACTGCGCATTGCCGGCGGCCGTGAAATGCACCTGCGTTCGCTGCAGTCGCTGTCGCTGAATGTGGCCAATTCGCTGTTCCTCGGCGACTACCTCACTTCGGAGGGTCAGGCAGCCGAAGAGGATCTCGACATGATCGTCGATGGCGGGTTCGAGATCGTCGGCGCGGAGAGCGCCCAGCAGCTGCGCGACGAGCTCAAGGCCCACAGGGCAGCCCATCAGGCTGCCTTCGACGGCGAAGCAACCGGCCCCGCGAGCGGCGACGGTGCGTCCGCTGCCGGCACTGGCGCATCGAGCGAGACTGCACCAGCACCAGTCGCAGGTGGCGCACTGCCGTGTGGCAAACCGCTGCCGCCTGTCGGTCACGAGGCAGGCAACTCGGGCGTGACGATTCCGACGATCCGCCGCCGCGGTGCTGGCACAGAGATCTCTCCCAATGCCTGAGCCGGCACGGTCAGGTCCCCAGAGCACGCTGGACAGGGATGCCGGTCTTCTCTGGCACCCCTATGGTCCCCTCGATGCTGGGGCGCACTTTTCGGTCACCGGTGCAGCCGGTGCCTATGTGGAACTGTGTGACGCTTCCGGCTCGCCACATCGGCTCCTGGACGGGATGAGCTCGTGGTGGGCGGTTGTCCACGGCTACCGACACCCGGTCATGGACGCGGCGCTGACGCACCAGATCCGCTCGTTCTCGCATGTCATGTTCGGCGGTCTGACCCACGGCCCGGCCGTCGACCTGGCCGAGCACCTCGTCGCGGTCACCCCGGCCGGACTCGACCATGTCTATCTGGCCGACTCGGGCTCGGTCTCGGTCGAGGTCGCGCTCAAGCTCGCCATCCAGTACCAACAGGCTCGCGGACGCGACCGCAGTCGCTTCCTCGCCCTCGAAGGCGCCTATCACGGTGACACGACCGGTGCGATGAGCGTGTGCGACCCGGTCGGGGGAATGCACGCCGACTTCGCGGGACTGCTGTCCCCACAGTTGTTTCTGCCGCGTCCTCCGCTGCCGGAGGCTTCCACCTCCGAGGTCGATGCCTGGGTGGTCCGGGCGGAGAACCTCGTCGACGCGCATGGGTCAGAACTTGCCGGCATCATCGTCGAGCCTCTCTTCCAGGGCGCTGGCGGTATGCGTCCCTATCACCCGGCTGCCTTGAGGACGCTGCGGCGGCTGGCCACCGAGATCGACGCCGTGTTCATCGCCGATGAGATCGCCACCGGATTCGGCCGCACCGGTACTGATTTCGCCTGCCGTTCGGCCGGGATCACCCCGGATGTCATGTGCCTGGGCAAGGCGCTGACCGGGGGGTATCTGACCTTGGCGGCCCTCATGTGCAGCGGGCCGGTTGCCGAGGTCATCACCGCTTCCTCCCACCGGGCGCTCATGCACGGACCGACCTTCATGGCCAACCCGCTGGCCTGTGCGGCAGCCACAGCCTCGGTCGGGTTGCTCTTCGCCGATGACACGAGCGGCTGGAAGCCGGCCATCGCCCGCATCTCTCCCGCACTCGAAACCGGTCTCGCGCCGGCTCGAGAGCTGGCGCACGTCGCCGAAGTGCGTGTCACCGGTGGCATCGGCGTCATCGAACTCGACCGTCCGGTCGATGTCGGACTCACCACACGCATCGCCGCCGAGCACGGCGTGTGGCTGCGGCCGTTCCGGCGACACATCTACACCATGCCGCCCTACATTTCGACACCGGAGACGATGGCGACGATCACTGCGGCAATGGTCGCTGCCGCCGCGGCGCACTCCGAAGGAGATCTGCGATGAACGCCATCGCCTCCCGCCTGACCATGGCAGCCGAACGCCGCAGGGCCGCCGATATGGACCGCAATGATCCGGTGCTCAACGGACTCGACCTCGCCTCCAACGACTACCTCGGTCTCTCTCAGCATCCGGTTGTGCGTACGGCGGCGATCGAGGCGATCGATGACTATGGCACCTCAGCTAGGGCCTCGCGCCTCGTCACCGGGACCACACGCGCCCATCACCTGCTCGAATCCGCGCTCACCGAACGGCTGAGTCACCCGGCGTGTGTGACGTTCTCCAGCGGTTATCTGGCCAATATCGCCGCCGTCACGACCTTGGCTGGGCCAGATACCCTCATCGTCTCGGACGCCCACAATCACGCCTCACTCATCGACGCCTGTCGTCTGACGAAGGCCTCGATCACCGTCGTTGCCCACAATGATCCGAGCGCCGTCGAAACGGCCTTGGCCGACCGGGCGCAGACCGAAGCGCTCGTGATCGTCGAATCGGTCTACTCCGTCCTCGGCGACGCAGCCGATCTGCCGCGACTGCTTCAACTCTGTGAGCGCTACGATGCTCTCCTCCTTGTCGACGAGGCTCACGGGATCGGTGTGGCCGGTATCGACGAACACTGCGGAATGGGCGCAGCCGCGGGCCTGAGTGAACTCCGCGAGCGGCTCGTCGTCACCGCGACCCTATCGAAGGCGCTCGGCTCCCAAGGAGGAGCGCTGCTGGGCTCCGAGCTCATCCGCGATGCCGCCGTGAACACTGCCCGCTCCTTCATCTTCGACACCGGTCTCGCCCCGGCCAACGCGGCAGCCGCTCATGCGGCGCTTGGCCTCATCACTTCCGACAGGGTGGCATCCATGGCGGGCGCGCGGAATGCACTCGCAACTGCACTTGAGGTGCCGGTTCCTGCCGGCGCTGTGCTCTCGGTGCCGATGCCGACGCCCGAATCCGGGGTGCGAGCCCGCGCTCTGCTGCGTCAGGAGGGGATCCTTGTCGGCTGCTTCCGCCCGCCCTCGGTTCCTGATGGCATTACGCGGGTGCGGCCGACCGCGCGTGCTGGTCTGAGCCCCGATGAGCTGGCCCATGCCTGTGCGCGGATCCGGGCGATCACCGAGGCCTGCGTCGCGGAGGCGGGGTGATTCCGCGCTTCCTGCTCGTCACGGGAACGGACACCGGCGTCGGCAAGACGATTGCGACGGCGGCGCTGGCCGCGACGCTGAGGGCGGCCGGGAGGCGGGTCATCATGTGCAAGCCGATCCAGACGGGGCACATCAGTCCTGACGATCCACAGCGCGAGCATCTTGAAGCCGATTACAGCGATGTCGTCACCGAATCCGACGCCCAGATCGTCGCTCGGCTGACCGGAATCCATACGTTCACGAATATCACGCTGCGTCTGCCGATGGCTCCGCTTCCAGCGGCGCGCCTAGAGGCGACAGGGTCCGTGTCTGCGACTGCCGGAGCAGCCTCGATCCTGCCCAGCGCGGCCGAGCATGCGCAGCTCATCGCCACAGTTGCCGAACGCACCCGTGCTGACCACGTCCTCATCGAAGGCTCCGGGGGAGTGCTCGTCGACTTCGGAGGCCACACCGCTGCCGACATCCTCGCCTGCCTTTCGCCCGACCCAGACTCCGTCGGTGCCGTCATCGTCTCCCGCTCGCGCCTGGGCACACTGAACCACGCCGCTCTGACGGCCGAGGCACTGGGGAATCGGCACATATCGGTCACCGGCATCATCATGGGCTCGTGGCCTGAGCCTGCGCCGCCGGTCGACCGTGACAATCGCTGCGCTCTATCGGCTATCGCCCCCATCCTCGGTGCGGTTCCGGCTGGAGCCGGTCACCGCCTCGGGCCCGGCGAGTTCACGGCGCAAGCCCCTGGTTGGCTCCATCTGCCGTGGTGACCCAGAACTGGCTGTGCTGCTCCTCGTAGGTGAGGCAGCGTCGTGCCGGCGTGAGGTGTCCTCTGCGCCGACTCTTGGATCAGAGACCGAAGAAGGCCTTGAGCTCGGTGCTGATGGAGGTCAGACGCTGAGTCAGGGCCGGTCTGAGGGAGGCGCTCGCCGAGGTGGCCGGCAGCCGTAATCCTGCCCTGGCCGCGGCTCGGGTGTCGGCCTCGGTCGCGGCCTCCAACTCGGAGGGTTCGGCGACGACCTCGAGGTAGCACTTGAGCTTCGGCTCCGTGCCCGAAGGCCGGACGATGACGCGGGAGTTCGATTCCGAGAGGAGCAGAATCCCGTCGGTGGGAGGAAGCGCTTCGTAGCCGGCAGAGAGGTCGTGGACCTCGACGACACGAGACCCGGCCAGGGACGTCGGCGGGTTCTCCCGCAGCTTCGCCATGGCAGTGGCGATGAGGGAGACATCGTCGAAGCGGAAGCTCAGCGGCGCGGTGGCAAAGTACCCGTCGCGGTTGCGGATCCGGTCGAGCTCGGTCTCGATGTCTGAGCCCGATTCCTTGAGACGCGAGGCCAGGGCCGCGAAGGTCACGGCCGTGGAGATGCCGTCTTTGTCTCTGACTGCTGTGGGGTCGACGCAGTAGCCCAGGGCCTCCTCGTAGCCGAAGACCAGCCCGGGGACACGCGAGATCCACTTGAACCCGGTGAGGGTGCTTATCGCGGCGAACCCATGGCTGCACGCTGCGGCGGCCAAACCGCGGGAGGAGACGATCGAGTTCGCGAATACCGGTGCTGCCGCCGCTTCTGCGGGTACGGCACTCTGGTCGTCGGACAGGTGCGCTTCGATCGTCTCAACCGAATGATGTGTGCCCTGAGCCAAACGAGCCGCGATGTCCTCACCGAGGACAAGTCCCACCT
Organism: Brevibacterium sp.; assembly: GCA_030457025.1. Lineage (GTDB taxonomy): Bacteria > Actinomycetota > Actinomycetes > Actinomycetales > Brevibacteriaceae > Brevibacterium. The sequence goes on from JAKDSA010000008.1 coordinate 57,723, forward strand.
CGTCGCCGGACAGCTGTCGGTACCCGGCCGCTGTCGAGGTGTCCGGGATGGCGGCAGAGAAGCGGTCGGCATCGGGGTCATTGGCGATGATGAGTTCGGCACCGACCTCACGGGCCAGCGCATAGGACTCGTCGAGGGCACCGGCCTCCTCCGGGTTCGGGAACGCCACGGTCGGGAAGTCCGGATCGGGAGCCTGTTGAGAGGCGACCGGGTGGACATTGCCGAACCCGGTGCGGGCCAGAGCCGCCTCGGCGACGGAGGCCCCGACCCCGTGCAGGGAGGTGAGGACAATGTTCAGGTCGGTGCCCGAGGACACGTTGAGCGCATCGATGCGTTCCAGATAGGACTCGACGATCGACTCATCGAGGCGTTCCCACCCGGATTCGGCACGCGGTACGGACGCCACGGACTCGATCGCGGAGATCTGTGCGGCGATGAGCGCATCGGCAGGGCTGACGATCTGCGCACCGGCACCCGACTCAGCGGCAGCAGGGTCGGACTCGATCGCCTGCAGCGGACGCTTGCCGAGGTAGACCTTGTAGCCGTTGTCGTCGGGCGGATTGTGGGACGCGGTGACCATGACGCCGGCATCGGCCTGCAGGTGAGACAGGGCGAAGGCGAGAAGCGGAGTCGGGAGCTGATCGGGCAGCTGGATGGCAGTACCGCCGGCCGCAGTGATGACTGCTGCGGTATCGGTCGCAAAGTCCGCGGACTTGTAGCGGGCGTCGCAGCCGATGACGACGGTGAAGCCCTCACCGACAGTGTTCAGGAGGAAACGGGAGAGCCCTGCAGCGGCACGGATGACGACGGCGCGGTTCATCCGGTTGGGTCCGGCGGCGATCTCTCCGCGCAGCCCGGCAGTGCCGAATGCCAGGGGACCTGCGAAACGATCCTCGAGGTCGGCCAGCGCGGCCTCATCGCCCTCCCTCGCGGCGGCGAGGATGGTGCTGAGGGCCGTGGCCGTCTGAGTGTCGGGGTCATCGGCGATCCACGCCTCGACGATATCGGCGTCGAATCCGGAGGTGAAGCGATCGGCTACGCGAGTCATATCTGTCCTTGTTCAATGTTGTCGAAGTGGGGAAGGCCGGAGGAAGCGGAATGCCGGTGGAAGGGGGCACCGCCTCCGTGAGACATGGTGACCGGTCGGTTCGAGTGCTTGGCACCGACTAGTCGCCCACGGCTCACCGAGTCGTTCAGAGCTTTGCGACGATATCGGCGAGCAGCTGCGAGATGCGCGGGGCGGCGGCGACTCCGGCCTCGATGACCTCGGCGTGGGAGAGCGGAGTCTCCTGAATGCCGGCGGCCAGGTTCGTCACCAGGGAGATGCCCATGAGTTCCAGACCTGCCTGACGTGCGGCGATTGCCTCCAACGAGGTGGACATTCCGACGAGGTCGGCGCCGAGGACTCCGGCCATGCGCACCTCGGCGGGAGTTTCGTAGTGAGGTCCGCGGAACTGGGCGTAGACGCCTTCGTCGAGGCTGGGGTCGATCTCCTTGGCGATGGCGCGCATGCGTGGGGAGTACAGGTCGGTGAGGTCAACGAAGTTCGCGCCTTCGATGGGGGAGGTGCCGGTGAGGTTGATGTGGTCGGAGATGAGAACCGGGGTGCCGGCGGCCCAGTTGCGGTTGAGTCCGCCGCAGCCGTTGGTCAGGACCAGGTTGGCGCAGCCGGCGGCAGCGGCGGTGCGGACCCCGTGGGCCACGGCGCGCACGCCCTTGCCTTCGTAGTAGTGGGTGCGGGAGCCGAGGACGAGAGCGTGCTTGCCGCTGGCTTCGATCCGGATCGTGCGCAGGGTCGCTCCGTGGCCTTCGACGGCTGGAGCGTGGAAGCCCGGGACCTCGGCGGCTGAGATCTCGCTGATCGTCTCGCCGAGGAGTTCCGCGGCTCCGCCCCATCCCGAGCCGAGAACGAGAGCAATGTCATGGGCTTCGATGCCGGCTTTGGAGTTGATGGTCGTGGCCGCGGCGCGGGCGGCGGCGGTAGGATCGCTTAAGTCAGTCATGACGCCAAGATTATCAAGTTCTCGACCCGTTCAAGGAGCGCACACAATGCCGATCAGAGACCTGACCGATGGTGACGACCTGCGGTTGAACGAGGTGTTCGCCGACGCCGATACGCCGGCCGCTCATATGGCCAGGTCCCTGTTCCGTCCGTCTTCGGACTCACCCCTGCTGCGATCTGTCATCGCCGAGGTGGTGCCCGAGGTTCCCGTCGGTGCTGCCGCGATCGCCGAATCCCCGCTTCACCCCCATCGGGCGTGGGTCCACGTCGAGGTCGCGGTTGAGGAACAGGGCCACAGTCAGGGACGAGAACTCTTCGAAGCCGCCTGCGCCGAGACCGTCGGGACCGCCCTGGAAGGGCTTGACCTGCGCGCACGTGTGCAGGCCGGCAGCCCGGGCGAAGGCTTCGCGAAGGCCTTGGGCTTCACCCCGCTGACGACGACACGGGTGATCAAGGTTGCCGCCGGAGCGCTGCCGCCCAGCGGTGGCGGACGTGCTGAGGACCTCGAGATCGTGGCCACAGGATCGGTGAAGCTGACGAAGGCGTTTCTGGCCTGGTACACGGCTGTCAATAAGGACGATGCCGTCGGTCCGCTGACGATCGGTCAGGTCAACAATGCGTTCCTCTCCGAAGCCGCCGGTGCCCATGGTGGCGCACTGCTGAACGGGGATGCGGGCTCGTCAGAGGATGCCGGCCTGAGTGCCTTCGCCGTGTCATACGCCAGGGAGGCCGAGCAGTCGGGTGTGGAGATCACGGATGCGATGCCGGCACCAGGTGATGCTGAGGAGGCACCCACCGAACTCATCCTCGGATCGATGTTCGAAACCCGCGAGGAGGCAGCCGACACCACAAGCGAGCTGTTCACAACAGCGGTCGCCGATGCCGAACTGCTCCTCGCCCGACTCTCCGTCGATGCCGACATCGTCCTCGAGCTCACGAGTGGCATGCCCGTGGTCTCGGCACTGGCCGACCGCCTCGTGGAAGCGGGCCAGGCGAGCGAACTCTACCGTTACGAAACACTCACGGGGCCTCCTGCGGATACCCGCTGAGGCCCCGGGGCGCACTGGTGTCAGAGGACCCGCTGGGTTCCGGTGGCCCGCTGAGTTCTGGATGCGTACCGGGACGCGGAAGACTCTCCACCGGGAAGAGTCTGACTGCCTGAGCCCTCTGTTCGGTGATGAACCAGCCGGTCCCCGGCTCCCCGCCGAGCGGTGGCAGTCTGAGCAGACCCAGATTGCTGAGATCCTGGCGACTGTGGGTGCCGATGATCAACATCGGACCCAGGCCCTGTGCCTTGGCCAATGGGGAGCCGTAGCCGGGAGTGAACCGCACCGGAATCGTCACCACATGCAGAGCACCGTCGTGGAGGGAGAAGGCATCCGGATTCGCCTCCAGATGCGCATCGTCATGGACCGCGAGTCTGCGGCTGGCGTCCGTCGCTGCAGCGGTGCGCATGTCCTGCAGCACGCTCGCAGTCTCGCTCTTGCCGCTCTGGGGTGAGCCGCGCACGTTGAGCACCGACCCGTCGCGAGCCGGATCCCACACCACGAGTTCACCGAAGGGGTCGATTCCCAGTGGGATGGAGCTGCTCGCCGGGTCCAGTTGCACCGGGCCGGGCGCACCAGTGAGGCCGCGCCATCGTGGTTGGAAACTGCGTCGCCTGTCATCGCAGCCGTCGGCAGCGGCGAAGCTCTGTCGGTGCGGGACCAACTGCACATCGGCACCGTCACCACCGGCCTCCTGGGCACCGGGGCCGACGAGCACTGCCCGGTATTCCGGCCAGGTCCCGACGAAGCGCTGTCTGGACAATCCGACGCTGAGCCCATCTCCTCCCGCGCCGGGTGGGAAGATCACCTGGGTCGTGAAGGCGGCGTTCGTGCTCGCGGCCGATCGACACCCGGCCAGCAGAAACGTCAGCCCCTGCCCGGAGGCATGCTTGAGGAGTCGCTCCGTCTCAGCCGCCATCTGGTGGTCCATCGAGTCGATGAGCTCGTTCCAATTGCTGCACACGACGATCGTGGCCGGCAGACTCTGCGCAGCAGGCCCTCGGTTCAGATGGTCGAGAATCGTGTGGAACCGCCACCCGGTGTCCATTCCGCAGGTGATCTCGGCCCATCCCAACGACTCTGCGATACGTCCCAGAGCCACGACCCGGTGAGTCTGAGCGGCACTGGCTGCCATTCGCCTCAAGACCGATGCGACGACGGCCGGGTCGGTGCCGGTGATGATGGCGGACCCATCGCTGGCAGGGGAGTACGACCATTCGCTCTGAACCTGATGACTGGGGATGTCGACAATCCCGGTCACTGCTGGGCGACCGTCGTCAGATGACAGCCGTGCGGGGATCTCGTCGGGGTCGGGTAGGGGTGGGAGAACCACAGAGCGAAGCGGATGAGGCGGGGGCTGTGCCCGGTCATGGAGTTCGCCGTTTGCCTGCTGGAGATTGTGTACGCGGATTCCATTGACGCTGTGTTGGGTGGGGAGGCCACGGCCAGGCTCCCACAGCCGGAGACGAGGCCGCTGGCTGGCCTCGGCGGAGCCGGATGCGGCGGTGGGCACGGCGACCCTGAACTCCACGATCGACGAACCCGAATCCAGGCACGCCGCTCCTGGGATGTCCGGCGGCAGACGCGCGGCATCGTTGACGCCGATGACGTCGAAGGAATCCGCATCCTCGCGCACACGCAGGCACACGCGAATGTTGATGTTGGCCTTCATCTGTCCGGTGACGACTCCGAGCGGACGCTGAGTGGCCAGAATCAGATGCACGCCCAGGGACCGGCCCAGCGCTGTCAGATGCTCCAGCAGATCAGCGGCCTTCGGGTGGGTCGCCATGAGGGCGTGGAATTCGTCGATGACGACGACCAGCCTCGGCGGGGGATCGTCGAGTTCGAGGACATCGGAGCATCCGTGGTCGGCCAGGAGCCGCTCGCGTCGGGTGATCTCGGCACGAACCGAGACCAAGGCGCGGAAGGCCGCGGCCGAATCGAAATCGTCGAGGACACTGTCCGTGTGCGGCAGATCCTCCAGTGGAGCGAACGTCGCCCCGCCCTTGAAATCAATGAGGACGAACGTCAGCCGCCGAGGTGGGTGTTCCAATGCCATTGCGAGCAGCCAGGTCTGGAGCAGGATGGATTTCCCGCTGCCTGTCGTCCCAGCCACGAGCGCGTGGGGTCCGTCATCGAAGAGGTCGATGGCGACGTCTCCGTGACTCCCGCGCCCGATCGTCACCGGGCCCGAAGCGGTTCGTGACCATCGGTGACGAATAGCCTCTGGTTCGTCATCGTAGAGATCACCGAGGCCGTGGTTCGGCAGACGTTCGACTCCGACCTGGCTCATCTGCCTGTGTTCGAGGCTGAGGAATCGGCCGGGCGGCATGAGGGCGGCGATGAGGGATCTGCCGGGCACGGGGCCGTCTGCGGCGGATGAGGCGTCGGTGCGTGCCTGCGCCAGACTGCCGAGCGACAGCGAGATTGATGCTGTGGGTGCGGGTGCTTGCGCATGCAGCATTGCCGTCGAATTCTGGTCCGACAGGCTCAGGGCGATCGGACCCTCGTGGGGGAGCCGAGGCGCTTGTGAGGTAGCGGAGGTGGAGGCTGAGGCCGGTGCGTATCCGTGGTCCAATCGACTTCCCTGCAGTTCGGGAAGGCGGAGCAGCTCTGGAGATGGGCGCCAGTCGTAGGTGGGATCGGCCAACCAGGGCAGGACCATGCGGCGCAGCTGCTCGTGATCTCCTCTGACCGTCACCGATGTTGTGGTCGGATCGATGCGAATCGGCACATCGTCGACGATGACCGACCCGTCGAGATGATCGGTGTCGTCGCAGAGCTCGTCGCCGATCGTGATGGGGCTGCGAGCAGACCCGAACCCGAGGCACAGACCCGTCCCGGTCTGCAGTCGGCGTTTGTGTTCGGTCATCAGAGCGGTCAGCCTTCGCCGTGCTGTCTCGATCGCTGTTCGTCGGTCGATGGCGCATTGGAGGCAATCGCGAGCGTACCGACGTTTCTCCATGACATAGGCGACATACCCGGAGATGGGCGCGGACACGCTGAAGAGGAGGAACCACCACATTCCGGTGACGAGCGCGAGCACCCCACCGATGGCGATGGGGATGAGGAACGCCCACCATTGGGGAGGTTTCGCTGGGCGTGGGTCGTCAATCGGTACGGGCGCTACATGTGTGGGTTCGCGTCCGAGGCGGGTTGGTGCCTGAGCCATGGGAGTGACTGAGGCAGCGTCAGGGGCCGGGGTTGTGGGGGGGGAGGTGGGTGATGTGGGCGAGAAGATCGTGGTGCCCAACGATGAGAATGTCTGTTCTCTGGCCGGGCCCAGCTCGAGACGTGTCGGCTGGCGAGACATGCACGGGTCGACGATTGTCAGAGCGTCGGGATGGCTGATTCGGCTGAGCAGAGGAGCGCGGGGGTCGATGCCGATCGTGAAACCCGAATCGGGCCCCGCGAGCACCGAGACGGTGGCAGATCCGGATCCGCGAAAGAGGCTGGAGACTCCCAGGACTGTGACAGGGTTAAGAGCCTCCCACCGCCCCCAGGTCATGGATGTCACGATGAGTTCCGGATTGTCGGCGCCCTCCGGCAGACTGTTTCCAGCGATCAGGTCGGACGAGGTCAGGACGGGGCCGACGACGGTGCGCAGGACTTCGAGGACGAACTGCTCGGAGTCTGCCTCGATCACATCGGTGCGAATGTTCGCGTTTGCGTCGATGCGGTGGATGAGGCCGAGCGTCTTCATGCTCTCAGAGTCGCCAGCTTCGCCGGAGTCGGCAAGGTCTCCTCACTTCCCTGTGGACAGTGAGTCTGTGCCCACAGGCTATCCGAGCAGAAGTGGTGGAGCTCTCAACAGGAGAACACGTGGGAGTCGGTGAGTCGATTCTTCGGCGGTGAGTCGAATCGTCACGAGATGCGCAGCGATCCGCGAGCATATGCGGTGGCCTGCAGTTCGACCAGATCGGGGACGAACGGTGACAGCAACGCGGGAGTGTAGTCTGCGCGCAGGCGGATGACGACCGAATGCTGCCCGTCTGCATCGGCGCTGAGCTCCACATTGTGCAGCCCTTGCGGTGTCGGCACCGCGGCAACATACCGACTGGCAGCACGTTTCGCCGCAGCTGGTGAGAACACGAGCCCGGGCTCGCCGCCGGGTGCCGGTTCGAACGAGTCGGATGCGGCCAGCGCTGCAGAATCCGCCACGCTCTGCAGTTCCCGTCTGGTCATGTGCAGATCCGTCAGCGCTGCGATGAGGAAGGCGAGGAGCAGGGCGATGACGACGAAGCCGATCGCCAGTGGAGTGATCGAGCCTTCGTCGGCGGAGGCCCGGTGCTGCTTGCGTGCCATCTCAGCGCCCACCCGTGGTCGCGACGACATCCGTGTGGCTGGCACGCAGAGTGATGTGCGGGGAATGCTTGGTGCCGAAGAGGAGCGGGAACCCAGGCAGGGACACCTTCGTCTCGACCCGCGCGGTGACGAGGGAACCTGCCTGTCCACAGGGCCCAGAGCATGAGTAGTCGATGGCGATGGGAACATCGGCGAGTCCGAAGTCGGTGAAATGCATATCGGCAACTTGGTGGGCGCGGTGTTCGGACGGGTTGGCATCGCGAGCTGCGATCCGTGAGGCCGAGATCGCAGTCGATGTGGTGGCATAGCTGGCGGCCTGCAGCTGCGAGATCGCGAGCATGAGATAGACCACCGGGATGAGCAGGACGATCGAGGCGAAGATGAACTCGATGACGGCTGTGCCCGAATCCTGGCGTTCACCTGAACTCGAATCCCAGCGTTCCTTCGGCACCTCGGCTTCTGGCTCAGTCACGGTCGACGTCCTCGACGATGGATCGTCCGCTCAGATCCCACACCTCGGCGGGGCCCCACAGGCCGACGACGGGCAGCGGTGTCCGCACCCGAACCTCGACCACGTCGACTGTCCCCTGCTGCGCCGAGGTGACGGTGATCGACTGGGCATAGCGCTCGCCCACGGACACTGTGATGAGCTCGGAGGCGAGGCGCTCTCCGTCCGCCATTGACTGATCGGCGAGGCTGGCCTGACGGGCACCGGCGATAGCCGAATCGATGACGGTGTTGCGGACGTGGATGACCAGACCGATCTGCAGGGTGCCGGCCAGAACGAGGGCCAGAAGCGACCCGACGAGGGCGAATTCAGCGATCGCGGACCCGGAATCAGCACGAGCCCCGCATTCCGGTTCAGGGTCTGAAGCGCTGCCCCGATGACTCACCCTGCGCCCCGGACCTTGTTCATCGCGTCCTGGAACATCGAGGTGAAGGCCTCTCCGGCCAATGCCCACAGAGCGACGACGAGACCCGCGGTCATCAGCGTGATGAGGACCCAGCCGGGAACGTCACCGCGGTCTGGCCGGTCACCTCGGTGCTGGTTCGGGCGGTCGGAGTCATCGCTTGAAAGACCGATGACGAACACGGCGAATCGGTTCATCAGATGGTGGAACATGGTGTCTCCTTCTTTCAGGGTGATCAGATGATGGCGTGGGCAGGGCTGACAGTGGAGGTCGGTGAGGTCATGGGCTCAGATCGAGGACGGTGAGTGAGGGGAAGACAGCGAAGATGACGGTCACCGGGAGCACGAAGACGACGACCGGCACCAGCATTCCGATCTCCTTCTTTCCCGACAGCTCGAGCAGTCGCCGGCGCGACTGTTCCCGCACGTCGGCGGCCTGAGCGCGGAGGACCTCTGCCAGCGGGGTTCCGCGGGTCATCGACACGGCCAGACCGTCGACGAACTGCACGATTTCGGGAATGGCGATTCTGGTGGCCATCGAATCGAGCGCATCGACGAGTGGTGTTCCGGTTCTGGTCGTCGCCAAGGCCGTGCGCAGCTCATCGACTAGGTCTCCCGAGCATGTGCGACACACTCGTTCGAGTGCTTCGACGATTCCCTCGCCGGCGGTGATGGACAGTGCGAGGAGTTCGGCGACCGTGGGGAACTCTGCCAGGACACGGGACTCGTGGCTGGCGATGGCTTGGCTCAGGCGCCAGTCGTTGGTGATGTGTCCGGCGATTCCGCCGCTGATGATGAGGACGAGAGTGACGACGGGGGAGAACCCCCGTTGTGCCGAGAGCAGTCCGGCCACGCATCCGGCGGCGATCATGCCCGCCAGGATGCTCAGAATCTGATTGATGCGGAAGCGTTCCAGAGATGCACCCCCGCCGAGGCGGTTGATCCGCAGGTTCAACGTGGCGTCGGTGGTGATCCGGGATGTCACCCACATGGTGGCGCCGAACGTGACGGACTTGAGCAGTCCCAACGGACCCTCCGCGCGCGGAGTCGGCGGAGCGTAGATGTCGACCAGCGATTCCTGATCCCGCAGGTACGGGGTGATGCGAGACGACAGCGTCGGTCTGCGCAGCGGCGGCAGGGAGAGGACGAAGACACACAGTGCAAGCCCGTTGAACGTTCCCAGGGCAAGGATCGTGAGCGGATCGGTCAGCGCGCTCACCAGGCCTCACTGCCCTCGGCCGAACGGTGGAATGACGAGGATGACAGTGATGATCCTGCGATGACGCGCGGCTCCTGCGGGAGTCTGCCGATCCGCTTCATCGCCTGATACGCCAGCAGTGAGACGACGAATCCGGAGGCCAGGAGAAGCAGCCCGGTCTGGGAGTTGTAGGCAACGGCAGTCTCGGGTCGGGTCGAGAGGAACGCAAGCACCACCCAGGGAGCTGCCACCGCCAGTCGGGCACCATTGACCGTCCACTGCTGCCGGGCGGAGAGTTCGTTGCGGGTGCGGGCATCGTCGCGGACGAACTGGGCCAGTGCTCGCAGCATCGTGCCGAGGTCGCTTCCACCGACCTGCCTGGTCACGCTGAGTGCGACGACGATCCGGTCCGCCACGGGGTCGGCACTGACCTGGCGGAAGCGTTCGAGGGCGATCGCGAATGAGCCGCTGGCCCGGTACTCCTCGGCGAAGACTTCGAACAGCGGACGCAGCGGCTCAGGTCCCCGGTGGGCCAGCGAACTCAGCGCTTCAGGCAGAGACAGGCCGGCACGCACGCCGGAGTTGAGGTGGTCGAGGGTTTCAGGCCACAACTCGCGACGCATGACCTGTTTGCTCCGAGCCCGATGCTGGAGCACCCGGTGGGGCAGCCAGGAGGCGAAGAGACCGAAGCACAGGGCGATCGCCCACGAGCCGGTGAGGACGGTGGCGACGACGACAACGACGGTGAAGACTGCGATCGAGATGAGGACCAGGTGACTCGGATGCATCCGTGGGAATCCCGCCCCGGCGAGCATGTCGTCGAGTTCACGGACCCATCGCCTCTGCACCCGTCTGCTCGACCGCTTCTGCCACAGTGACATCCACATCAGGAACAGGCCCGCACCCAGGCACGCGCCGATGAGGAGACTGTATTGGGAGTAGCTCATGTGGATTCCAGAATGGAATGGAGATCCTTGCCGATGCTGGCGAAGCGCTCGCCGAGGTGGCCGAACCCGTGTCCGCGAATCAGCTGTCCCTGCGGTGAATGGAAGATCATGTCGAGTTCGACGACATCACCTTCGACACCGCCGGGCACGGCACAGATCTCACTGACCAGGCGAGTCCCGTTCTGATCACGTCGTAGGTGGATGACGACGTCGATGCTCACCGCAACGGTGGGCACGACGAAGGACGAAGAGATGTTCGCCCCGGCCAGAAGCGGCAGGGTGCAGATCTTCGTGATCGCGGCGCGGGCGGAGTTCGCGTGAATCGTTCCCATCCCGGGCAGCCCGGAGTTCAAGGCGACGAGCAGGTCAAGGCTCTCGGCCTCACGGACCTCCCCGACGATCATGCGAGTCGGGCGCATACGCAGGGCCTCCTTGACCAGGGAACGGAGCGTGACCTCGCCGGTGCCTTCAAGCGAGGGCTGGCGACATTGCATCGGAACCCAGTCGCGGCTGGGGAGATTGAGCTCGAAGACCTCTTCGCAGGAGATGATGCGCTCACGGGCGGGAATGGAACCGGCCAGAGCATTGAGCATGGTGGTCTTGCCGGCCTGAGTTGCACCGGAGACGAGGATGTTCGCGCCGCTGGCGACGGCAGCGTCGAGGAACCGGGCCGCGACCGGTGTCAGGGACCCCTGGGCGACAAGACCAGCCAGGTTTCGTGGGCGCTGAATGAACTTGCGAATGTTGACCGCAGGGTAGGAGCGGGTGATGTCGGGCAGGACAACGTGGAGTCGGGAGCCGTCGGGAAGCATGGCATCGACAAAGGGCTGGGACAGGTCGACTCGTCGGCCGGAGGTGCGCAGCATCCTCTCGATGAGGTCATCGAGTTCGCTGGAGGTGAGTTTCGTCGTCGTCAGTTGGTGGAGGCCATCAATGGCGATGAAGATCTCGCTGGGGCTGTTGACCCAGATCTCTTCGACCCGGGGGTCATCGAAATAGTCCTGCAGAGCACCGAACCCGGAGAGCTGATTGTCGATGGTCCGAAACGTCGCTTCCTTGTCTTCCAGCGGCGGAAGATCGGCGATGAGACTGCGTTCGTCGTATTCGGAGATGACCGTGCGAATGACCTCGCGCGAGCGTTGCATATCGGCGCGAGGGTCCACATCGAGGTCTCTGATCCTCTTGTGAACTTCGCTCTTGATGACCTCGGTGGCTTCCACGTTGAACCCCTGGAGTACAGAATGCGAATCACATTTCCAACAGCTGGATTTGTTTTTAACCTATCCGTAGTCGAAAGAAGAATCCAGTGATTTTTCGAATCTGTGGATAACTCTGCGTGCGCCGATCGAATGCCATAAGCGTAGTTTCAGGTGAAAGAACTGGGGATAGAATACCGACGGCGGCGACTGCTCAGAGCGGATCCAGCGTTGTCTCCGAGGCCCGCTCAGGTCGTCGAGTCGGCTCGCTCACATCTCTATGAGACCGTGCGGCGGCGGTCGTAGGGATCGGCTCCCGGGATGGTCAAGAGGGGCGTAGTGACATCGTCGCCGACGAAAGTGCGATGAACAGCGATCTCGTCGTTCGAGGCGTCCGGGTGGCACATCCCGGCGTCGAGCTCCTTGCCCTGCCGGTCGTCAAAGATGTTCGGGGTGTCGACGAGCACCGGGTCGTAGGAATTGCGGACTCCGTCTTGCAGCAGATCCCGGTGATGTCGAGGCCGGCGCTCGGGCTGGAAGTCGAATCCGTGTGGTTGTCGATTGTCAGGTTGAACACGGTGACAGGGTCGCCTGGAGTGCAGTCGCTGGCGGTGGCGCGAAGGTCCGCCTGCCTCGCGGGTTGGCGAGTCTGCGTCGCCGGTGTGCAGGCGGAGAGGGTCTGCCCATCCCGACGATGCTCTTGTAGTCAAGATACTTCTTCGTCGCCTTCAGGGCCGCAACCGTATCTCGCTGAGCGCCAGTCCGGAGTAGCCCAGTGGCGGAAGTGACGTCGAGCTCGAAGCTGACCGTGCTTTCGCCTTCGCGGCAGTCGAGAATCCAACATTCTTTCGAATCTGTGGATAACTCTGTGTGCACAAGGTGGGCGTCGTCGGTGTAGTCCGTGTCCGCGATTTGTGAATCCGTGTGGTCATTGCAGATCCCTGAGATTGGGTATAGGTTCTCATCACCGCTGCAGTGGTGTTTTACCGAGGTTTCATCAGCTCGGGGCCTCACCTGCACACCATGGACCGCGTCACCGGCGGGATGACTTGATCTCCTGCCGGTGGCGCTAAATTCTGTTTGGTTCCCTCCCTAGAAGAACTGCCCTTCGATCTGCGCCAACAGCGGCAGGGGGTCGTGCGGAGCGACGAAGACCATGCCGTCGCCGCAGGCGCAGCTGTGCCCGTGGTCGCCGCCTGGCTCAGACGCTGCGGTGCCGGTTGTTGCGTCCGCGTTGTTCATGCCGGCATCTTTGGATACCTGAGCCCGGAGGTCTGCCAGAGACACGCTGGGCTCACCGGCCAGCAGCGGCACGAGACCTGCAGCCACATTGTCGGCGTGCAGATCGAACACCGACCGGGCAGCGCGGGCGATCGCCTCGGCTCGCATGCCATCGTCGATGAACACCTCTTCGCCGCCGTCGCCGAGGTTCTCGGCGATGCCGCGACCCCGGAGGCCGGCGATGCCGCGACCCCGGAGGCCG